>JAUVQP010000144.1 GCA_030598075.1 Miltoncostaeaceae bacterium
ACGTCATCGATCGCTTCGGCAACGTCAACGACGCCGCCTACGTCCACGTGCGGGCCGTCGTCGTGTTCGCGGCCCTCGCCCTGGCGCTGACGCTCTGGCTGTGGCGGGTTGGGACGGAGCGCGCAACCCTCGTCATGGGCGTCGCCACCCTTCCGCTGATCGCGGCTCAGATCACGATCGGCGAGGTCCAGTTCCGCAGCGGGCTGCCGTGGGAGGTCATCCAACTCCACGTCGCCCTCGCCGCTCTCCTTTGGACCCTCGTCGTCGCCACCGCGTGGAGTGTGCTGCGGCCGGACCGCGAGCCGACAAGGGAGGCGGAGCCCCTTGCGCCCGAGCCGCGCCGGGCGGGGCTCACCGTCCCGTAGCCAGCGCCCGCGCCAGGGACGTCAGCGCGCATCTTCGTGAGAGAACCCCCCGGGCCGGGGAGGCGGCGTCATCGGCGTGGTGGAGATGATGGCCATGGCCGAGACCACGGCATCCCCGGGCCGGGGCGCTAGAGACGGCCGAGGCGCCGTGCGGCCGTCTGACACGCCACGCAGCGTATTGCGTCGGGAACGGCCTCGAGGCGCCCCTCGGGGATGTCTTCGAGACAGTCGGCGCAGACGCCGTACGTTCCTTCGGCAAGCGCCTTCTCGGCCCGATCGATGCGCTCCTGGCGCTCCCGCAGGCGCATCTGGTCCGCAAGTTGACGCTCGCGAAGGTCGGCGTCGGTCGCGACCTCGGCGGGGTGGTGATGACCGGCGCCGATGCCGTCGCCGTCGCCCGCGATGTCGCGCCGCTCGATAGCCTGGGCGAGTTCCTCGCGCAGGCGGCGGAGACGCTCCGTGCGCTCGTCGGTGGCGTTCCTCTTCTCGGCCACGCATCCAGGGTAGCGACACCCGGGGACGGGCCGCTAGAGCTTCGCGCCGCTACGCTGCGGCGTCGGTCCCATCGCCCACGGAGGTCAGCTGTGCCCCCCGCCGTCGAGGCTCATGGCCTGGTTCGCGACTTCAAAGGCGGCGTCCGCGCCGTGGACGGCGTCGACCTGGCCATCCCCGAAGGCGAGGTGTACGGCTTTCTGGGGCCCAACGGGGCGGGCAAGAGCACCACGGTCCGGATGCTGACGACCCTCCTTCGGCCGACCGGCGGGACGGCGCGCGTCGCGGGACACGATGTCGTGAGGGACGCGGGTGCGGTGCGCCGGGCGATCGGCGTGGCGCTCCAGGACGCCGCGATCGACCCGCTCATGAGCGGCCGCGAGCTCCTCCGTCTGCAAACGATCCTGCACGGGCTGGGCTGGGCCACCGGGCGCGCGCGGGCGAGCGAGCTCCTCGATCGCCTGGAGCTCACCGGCGCCGCGGACAGGAGGGTCGGCACGTACAGCGGAGGCATGCGGCGGCGGCTGGACCTGGCGCTCGCCCTGCTCCACGAGCCGAAGATCCTGTTTCTCGACGAGCCGACGGCGGGCCTGGACCCCCCCTCGCGCAGGACGCTCTGGGAGGAGGTCCGCCGGTTGAACCGCGAGGCCGGCACCACGGTCTTCCTGACGACGCAGTACCTCGAGGAGGCCGACCAGTTGGCGGCGCGGGTCGGCATCATCGATGGCGGGAAGATCGTCGCCGAGGGAACCCCCGCCGCCCTGAAGGCCGAGGTGGGCGATCCCACGCTGACGATCACGGTGCCGGTGGGAGACGAGGAGGCGAGCCGGGCCGCACTCGCGGGGCTCGGCGCCGCGGCGCCCGGAGGCGAAGGGCAGGTCTGCCTCCGGCTGCCGAGCGGAGCCGCCGCCCTTCCGGCCATCGTTCGGGCGCTCGACGCCGCGGGCATCTCGCCGTCGGGGCTCGACCTGGCACAGCCCTCGCTCGACGACGTCTTCGCGGCGAAGACCGGGCGGCGACTCGAAGCCGAGGACGGCGCGGAGAGGAGCGCGGGGGAGCCGCTCGCGGCGACGCCGTGATCCTGGCGCTCCGCCAGACCGTCGCGCTGGCCCGGCGGTCGGTCGTGAACACGATCCGCCTTCCGCAGGCGTGGTTTCCGGCGCTGTTCTTCCCGCTCGTCCTGATGTCGATCTTCACGGGCTCCTTCGGGGACGCCCCGGGCAACCTCCCGGGGTTCCCGCCGGTGCGCGGCTTCCTCGACTTCGCGATCGCGGGAGCCGTGCTGCAGGGCATGCTGATCGGCGGCACCACCGCGGGGGCCGCGTTCGCCCTGGACATCGAGGGCGGGTTCTTCGACCGGTTGGTCGCCTCGCCGGCCTCGCGCGTCGCGATCCTCTTCGGCCGGCTGCTCGGGGCGGTCGTGCTGGCGATGGGACAGGCCCTGCTCTACATCGGGATCGCGGTCATCTTCGGCGCGCGCATCGAGAACGGACCGCTCGGCCTGCTCGTGGTGCTCGTCATCGCCGGGGTCCTCGCGATGATGACGGGAGGGATCGGGATCTTCCTCGCGCTCCGCACGGGCTCGGCCGAGGCCGTGCAGGGCACGTTCCCGCTGTTCTTCATCCTCCTCTTCTTCTCGTCCGCGTTCTTCCCCCGCGAGACGATGACCGGCTGGTTTCGGACCCTGGCGGACCTCAACCCCATCTCGTACATCGTGGAGGGCATGCGCGAGCAGATCGTCGGAGGGGCGGCCGCCGGAGCGACGGCGTTCGCGCTGGCGCTGGCGGCAGCCCTCGCTCTCGCCGCCGTCGCGGCGTGCTCCTGGGCCTACGTCCGCCGGCTCGCGACGGCGTGATGCGCCGGGGAGCACTTGTCAGCTTCGGCATCGCGTGGCGCTACCTGCTGCTCGTGCGCCGCATGCCCTCGGTCTTCCTGCCCTCGCTGATCATGCCGCTCTTCATCCTTGTCACGACGGCCGGGGCCTTCGCCGGCATCGCCCGGCTGCCCCAGTTCGAGGGCGTCGACTACCTGGCGTTCACGGTCCCGCTCGCCACGATCATGGGCGCGGGGTTCGCCGGAATCAACTCCGGCATGACACTCGCTCGCGACATCGAGGGGGGCTTCGCCGACCGCCTGGTGGTCAGCCCAGCACCCCGCGTGGTGCTGATCGCGGGGCCGCTGATCGCGGCCTGCGTGCGCAGCCTGTTCACGACGACGGTCGTCATGATCGCCGCCCTCATCGGTGGCATCGACCTGCCCTCGGCGCTCGGTCTCGCGGTCATCTACCTGATGGCGATGGGGTTCTCGGCAGCCACCGCCGGCTGGTCGATGGGCGTCGCGCTCCGAGCCCGGACCATCCAGGCGGCGCCGCTCATGCAGGTCGTCGTGTTCCTCGCCGTCTTCACGTCCGTCGCCTACGCTCCCCGCGATCTCCTGGAAGGGTGGCTCAGGACGATCGCCGACGTCAACCCGGTGACCTGGCTGCTCGAGACATCCCGCGAGGCCGTGCTCGAGACCGTGACATGGGGGGGCTTCTGGCCAGGCGCCCTCTCGGCGCTGGGCCTCGTGCTCGCGCTGGGCCTCTGGGCCCTCACCGGCCTCCGCAGCATCGGGAACCACTGACCCGCGCCACGGGGCCGGCTAGGGTGCCGCAGAGGACGCGGCATCGAGGGGGCCCGTGGCGCTGGAACGCCTTTCGATCGACGACACGCTCGCCGAGTATCTCGACGGACTCGAGGCGATCCCGGCGCACATCGCCGCTCGATATGAGGATCTGGACGACCATCCGAACGCGCAGATGATGACCCACCCCGACGTCGGTCGGCTGCTCGCGCTTCTCGTGCGGCTGACGGGCGGGGCCGTGATCGAGATCGGCACCTTCGTCGGAATCTCGGCCGCCTGGATGGCCTCCGCGCTCCCCGATGGCGGGCGCGTGGACACGCTGGAGATCTCCGGCGAGCACGCCGACCTCGCCGAGCGATGGTTCGCCGACATCGGTCTGAGCGATCGCATCTCGGTGCACCGCGGACCGGCCGCCGCCGGCATGGAGCGCCTGCCCGAGCGCTCCTACGACCTCTGCTACATCGACGCGGACAAGCCCGGATACGCCGGGTACCTGGACCGAGCCGCGCGGCTCGTGCGGCACGGTGGGGCGATCG
>JAUVQP010000024.1 GCA_030598075.1 Miltoncostaeaceae bacterium
GGCGGTAGTCGAAGGTGCAGAACGGGAACAGGCGCAGTCGCTGGCTGTGCCTCTTCGTGTGGATCACGATCTCCTCGTGCACCTGCTCGACGCAGTCCAGCAGGTCCAGGTGATCGAGGCAGGCCAGGGGCACGGCCGACGCGGACGTCTCCCCCTCACCGATCGGCAGGCGATCGACGATCAGCACGCGCCCGCCGATCTGGCTCGCGGCCGCGAGGCCCCCGAAGGACCCTCCGCACACGATCGCGTCGTAGTCGCTCAACCCTCGTCCCCCTACTCCGGCCCCGGCCTTCTGGAAGCGGCGGGAGCGCCCCGGCAGCGCGCCGCTACTTACGCGGGATGACCTCTCCGGTCTCGGCGTCGATGCGAATGCCGTCGGTGATGCCCGGGCCCGGGGGAGCGCCGATGGCCAGCCACACCGCCTCGCGGTCCGTGTGGTTCTGGATGCGGCGAGCCGTGTCCTTTGAGAAGCGCAGCCAGTCGCCGTCGTCCACCGACACCACCTCGCCCTCCACGTAGACCTCCTGCGGCCCCCCGGAGATGAGGTGGTAGAGCTCCTCCTGCGTGCCGTGCCGATGGTAGGCCATCTCGTTGCCCGGCGCGTAACGCCAGACGCGCAGCACAACGTGCTCGGCCGCGAGATGGCCGGCGATGTCCTGACTGGAGGCTCCGCCGCCGCGGCGCTCCCGCGCTTCCACCTCATCTTGGGCGATCTTGGCCCACTGCGCATCAGACATCTGAGCTCCTTGGCTCGACAAACGGTCCCGGGGCCCCGAGGGGCACCCCTATCCGTCGTTGATGATCTCCTCGACCTCTGCGACGAGGCTGCGTAGAGAGGCGCGTGCGTCGCCGAAGAGCATCGATGTTCGGTCCATGTAGAAAAGGTCGTTGTCGATGCCCGAGAAGCCGCTCGCCATCGTTCGCTTCATGACGATGACGGACTGCGCCTCGTCGACATTCATGATGGGCATTCCGTAGATCGGGCTGTCCGGGTTCGTGCGCGCCTGCGGGTTGACCACGTCGTTCGCGCCGACGACGAGGGCGACCTCGGTCTGCCCGAACTCGCGGTTGGTGTCATCGAGGTCGTAGAGCTGATCGTACGGGACATCGGCCTCTGCGAGGAGCACGTTCATGTGCCCCGGCATACGGCCGGCGACGGGGTGGACTCCGTAGCGGACCGTGGTGCCGTTGCCCTCCAAGAGGTCGCCGAGCTTGCGCAGCTCGTGCTGCGCTTGGGCGACGGCCAGCCCGTAGCCCGCGACGAAGACCACCGACCGGGCGTAGGCCAGCAGCGTGGCCGCGTCCTCGGTGGTGACCGTCCGGTACGGCCGCTGCTCCTGGTCCGCGACGATGACGCCGGTCTGCCCAAAGCCGGCGAACATCACGTTGACCAGCGACCGGTTCATCGCGCGGCACATGATCGCGGTGAGAATGAGGCCGCTGGCACCCACCAGCGATCCGGCGATGATCAGGAGGTTGTTGTCGATCGCGAAACCGGTTGCCGCCGCGGCGAGGCCCGAGTACGAGTTGAACAGCGCCACCAGCACCGGCATGTCGGCTCCACCGATCGGGATGGCCAAGAGAACGCCGAGCAGGAGGCCGGCCGCGGCCAGCCCAAGGGCCACCCAGGTGAGATCCGGCGCGACCACCAGGACGACTCCAAGAGCCACCAACACCACGCCGGCACCGGCGGTGACGACGTTGCGCGCCGGAAGCAGAACCGGATTCTGGTTGATCGTGCCGTGGAGCTTTCCGGCGGCGACGAGGCTCCCCGTCAGGGTGACGGTTCCGATCGCGATTCCGAGGGCGATGGCCACCGCGCTGTCCACCTCGACCTCGCCGCCCGGCCGCTCGTTGGTTCGGATGAGCTCGCCCAAGGCGACGATGGCCGAGGCGATGCCGCCGGTCGCGTTGAAGATCGCCACCATCTGCGGCATTCCGGTCATCGGCACGGCCCGAGCCATCCAGGCGCCCACGACGGCCCCGACGGCGATGGCGGGGATGATGAACTCGAACCGGGCGATCTCCCGGTCGAAGAGCGTGGCCACGATGGCGATGAGCATTCCCGCCGCTGCCATGCGGTTGCCGCTGCGGGCTGTGGACGGCTTCCTCAGCCCGCTGATGCCGTAGATGAAGAGCGCCGCCGCCACGACGTAGACGGCGTTGATGACGTTGATGACGTCCAGGTCGCTCATTTCCGCCTACCGGCGCTGAGGGTCGCCGCCGCGGCGCTTGAACATCCGCAGCATGCGCTCGGTCACCAGGAAGCCACCGAAGACGTTGATCGAGGCGAGCGCCACGGCGACGACGCCGAGGATCTCGCTCGCGGTGTCCTCCGACGCGCCTCCGACCACCAAGGCGCCGAGGATGATGATTCCGCTGATCGCGTTGGTCCCCGACATGAGGGGCGTGTGCAAGGTGGGCGGGATCTTCGTAATGACGTAGTAGCCGACGAAGAGCGCGAGGACGAAAATCGTCAGCGACGTGATGAGCGTTGCGGTCACGTTGCGTCCCCTCCACCCTCCGGCGTCAACTGTCCGGCGCGGGCGGCCGCGTGGGTGACGACCGTTCCGGCGACCACCTCGTCCTCGAAGTCGAGCGTGAGCCCGTCCTCGCCGAGGATGAGATCGAGGAGTCCCTGAAGGTTGCGGGAATAGAGCAGGCTGGCCTCTTCGGGCATCCGCGCAGGAACGTTGACCGGGCCCACGATCGTGACCCCGTCGACGACGGTCTCCTCGCCCGCGACCGTGCCCTCGCAGTTGCCGCCGCTCTCGGCCGCGAGGTCGATGATGACGCTTCCAGGCCTCATGGCCGCCACGGTTGCGCGACGCACGAGCATCGGCGCGGTCCGCCCAGGGATCTGAGCCGTCGTGATCACGACGTCCGCCTTGGCGACGTAGGCGGCGAGGGCTTCGTTCTGGCGCTCCTGCTCGTCCCCGGACTGCTCCTTGGCGTAGCCGCCCTCGGCCTCGGCGTCCCGAACCTCGATCTCGACGAAGTCTGCGCCCAGGCTCTCCACCTGCTCGCGCACCGCGGAGCGGACATCGAAGGCCTGCACCCTCGCGCCCAGTCGCCTGGCAGTGGCGATCGCCTGAAGACCGGCCACCCCCGCCCCCAAGATGAGCACCGTCGCCGGGGGGATCGTTCCCGCCGCGGTCATCATCAGCGGGAAGAAGCGCCCGATGGTGTTCGAGGCCATCAGCACCGCCTTGTAGCCGGCGAGTGACGCTTGGGAGCTGAGCACGTCCAAGCGTTGCGCGCGCGCGATGCGAGGAACCATCTCCATCGAGAACGCCGTGATGCCTCGGGCGGCGAGGTCGTCGATGAGCGCATCGTTCTGACGCGCGCGAAGCATGCCGATGAGGACCACCCCGCTTGCCATTCGATCGAGCTCGTCGGTCGTGGGCTCGCCGACCATGGTCACGATTCCGGCGTCGCTCAAAAGCGCGTCGAGGTCATCGACGATCTCGGCGCCCGCGCCCCGATAGTCGTGGTCGGAGAACGAGGCTGCGCCGCCCGCCCCCGCCATCACGGCGACCGTGTGGCCGTCGCCCGTTAGCCTCCCGACGGTCTCGGGGACGAGCGAGACCCTGGTCTCGCCTTCAGCTGACTCGGCCGGGACGGCGATCTTCATTGAAAGCTGTTCGTGTTCGCTACGTGGATGGGGCCCCTGTCGAACCCCCTCGGGCCGGAGCCGCGCGACACTCTACGGGTTTCCCCGCCGATGTGGGTGCCCATCCAGAGTGCCAAAATGGATCTCAGCGCGGTGCCCGCGATCAGCGGTCTCCGAAGAGGACTGGCTCCAGCCCGAGGGTGAGGCCGGGCCGTGCGCGAATCGCGCGCACGGCCATCAGCACGCCCGGCATGAAGCTCTCGCGCGAGAGGGAGTCGTGGCGGATGGTCAGCGTCTCGCCCCGGCCCCCGAGGAGGACCTCTTGGTGCGCGAGGAGTCCCGGCAGCCGGACGGAATGGATGGGAACCTCACCATCCATCAGGCCGGCGGTTCGGAGCGCGGTGCCCGACGGCGCGTCGAGCTTGCGGTCGTGGTGGAGCTCGATGATCTCGGCTCGCGGCATGTGCCGAGATGCCTCCGCGGCGAACCGCATCATCAGGATGGCCCCGACGGCGAAGTTCGGGGCGATCAGGATGTTCCCCGCGCTCTTCGCCGCCTGCGCGCCGAGCGTCTCCACCTGCTCGTCGTCGAGGCCGGTCGTCCCCACCACGGCATGGACGCCGGCCCGCAGCGCGCCAAGGGCGTTCTCGAAGACGACGGAAGGCCGGGTGAAGTCCACAACGACGTCGGCTTCGGCGTCCGCCAGGGCGCTTGCGAGGTCGCCGTAGTGGCCGGGGCCGGGATCGAGCACCGGATCGACGAGGGCGGCGACCTGCATCTCCTGGTCCCCGTCCACCGCGCCGGCGACGGCCTGACCCATTCGACCGGCGGCGCCGGCGACGATCACGCGAATCACCGCGGCAGCCTACCGGGCGCACCGCGCGCGGCGCCGGGCGTCCTCGTGCTCGCGCCGAGAGGGGTCGGCGGGCACCCGCGCGGAGTAGACCCCCCGGGGCGAGAACAGAGCGTGATCGTCACGGCCCAGCGCATGGCGATGGCCGAGACGACCCGTCCGCGGAGGTCCGCATCCCGGCGGAACGCGGCCGGCGTCTCTTAAAGGAGCGCCAACGCCCCGCTAGGCCGAGACGGCTGTCGCCAGGCCGGGCGCCAGCCTCGAGAGCCCCGACTCGATCGCCTCGACGCTGGGGCCGATGGCCGCGGCCGAGAGCGTGTCCGGATCCCAATGCTCGTCGGCCAAGGCCATGAGATCCGCCGCGCTGACCGCCTCGACTCGCTCGACGATCTGGTCGACGGTGAGCAGTTCGGTCTCGGTCAAGACGGAGCGGCCGATGCGGTTCATGCGGTTGCCCGGGCTCTCGAGCCCAAGGACGAGACGCCCCTTGAGGTGATCCTTGGCGCGACGAAGCTCGGCCTCCTCCACGGGCGCGCCCGCCAGACGTCGCAGCTCCGCGGCGACAAGGTCGCAGACGGTGGCCAGGTTCTCCTTGCGGGTTCCGACGTATACACCCACCTGCCCGGCGTCGGCGTAGCCCACCGAGTAGCTCCCGACCGCGTACGCGAGGCCCCGCTTCTCGCGAATCTCCTGGAAGAGGCGGCTGCTCATGGAGCCCCCGAGGATCACGTCGAGAACGTGCATCGCGTGACGTCGCTCGTCGCTGCGGGAAAGGCCGCGTCCGGCCAACGACAGATGGTATTGCTCCGTGGCCTTCTCCTCGGCCACGAGGCGGGGCGGTCCCGGAAGAGCCTCCGCGAGAGGGGCGTCCGAGCCGCCGCGCGGCAACTCCGCAAGGTATTCGTCACACAGGGCTCCGAGCTCGCCGTGGTCGACGCTTCCGGCCGCCGCGATCACCACGTTGGGCGCCCGGTAGTGGCTGCCGTGGTAACGGCGAACCTCCTCCTCGGTGACGGCGCTGACGACCTCGCCGAGGCCGATCACCGGACGGCCCATGGCCTGCCCGGGGAAGAGGGCCTCGCCGGCCAGGTCATGCACCTTCTCCTGCGGGTCGTCCTCGTACATCGCGATCTCCTCGAGGACGACCTGGCGCTCTTGGTCCAGCTCGGTCATCGCCGGGCGCTGGAGCATGTCGCTGACGATGGCGAACGCCCGCGGCAGGAGCTCGTCGAGAACCCGCGCGTACACCACCGTGTAGTCCTTGCCGGTGGCGGCGTTGACCTCGCCGCCGAGCCCGTCGAACTCCTGAGCGATCCGCTCGGGCGAGCGGGTCGCCGTTCCCTTGAAGAGCATGTGCTCGAGGAAGTGCGACACGCCGGATTCTTCCGGCGTCTCGAATCGCGAGCCGACGCCGATCCAGGCGCCGACGGCAGCGGAGCGGACGCCGGGCATCGACTCTGTGATGAGTCGAAGGCCCGACGCCCGCGAACTGCGCCGCGGAAGCGTGCTCACTCCGCGGTGGTCAACCGACGACGGCGCCTGCGGCGCTTGGGCGCGTCATCGCCGTCGTCCGCGCCACCGTCCCCGGACGCGATCTCCTCGCCATCCTCGCCGACGAGCCGGAGTCCGATCCGGCCGCGATCCTTGTCGATCTCGACGACCTTGACGTCGACGGTGTCGCCACGAGACACGACGTCCTCGACCTTGTCGACTCGCGCGGTGGCGAGATTCGAGATGTGGAGCAAGCCGTCCGTGCCCTTCGTGAGCTCCACGAACGCCCCGAAGGTCGTCGTCTTGACCACCCGGGCACCTTTGTAGGTGTCGCCGACCTCGACGTCCTTGGTGAGTGACCGGATGACCTCCACGGCCTCGTCGGCCTTCGGCCCGTCGGCACCGTAGACGCTGACCTGTCCGTCTTCCTCGACCGTGATCTCGACGGAGTAGTCGGCCTCGAGTCCGCGAATGGTCTCGCCACCTTTGCCGATGAGGGCGCCGATGCGCTCGGGGTCGATCTTGAGAGCCCGAACGCGCGGCGCGTAGGGCGACATCTCGGCCCGGGGCTCGGAGATGGTCTTGCTCATCGCGTCAAGAATGAACAGGCGCGCGTCGCGGGCCTGGGCCAGCGCGTCGCCCATGATCTCGAAGGTGACGCCGGTGATCTTGATGTCCATCTGAAGGGCGGTGATGCCCTCGGTGGTTCCCGCCACCTTGAAGTCCATGTCGCCGAGGTGGTCCTCGTCGCCCTGGATGTCCGTGAGCACGACGTACTCGTCGCCCTCTTTGATGAGGCCCATGGCCACGCCGCCGACGGAGCGCTTGATCGCGACTCCGGCGTCGAGGAGGGCCAGAGTGGATCCGCAGACCGAGGCCATCGAGCTCGAGCCGTTGCTCTCCAGGGTCTCGGAGACCAGCCGCAGCGTGTAGGGGAACTCCATCTCGTCCGGGATCATCGGAAGCAGCGCCCGCTCGGCCAGCGCTCCGTGCCCGATGTCGCGGCGTTTCGGTCCACGCATGAAGCCGGTCTCGCCGACGCTGAAGGGCGGGACGTTGTAGTGGTGGATGTAACGCTTCGACGTCTCGATTCCGAGTCCGTCGATGCGCTGCGCCTCGCGCGTGGTGCCGAGCGCGAGCAGCGTCATGACCTGCGTCTCCCCCCGCGTGAACAGACCGGAGCCATGGGTGCGGGGCGTGACCGAGACATCGCATTCGATCGGGCGGATCTCGGTGGCGCCACGTCCGTCGGGACGCTCCTTGTCGATCGCAATGCGCCGACGGATGGTCTGCTTGGTCAGCGCGTCGAAGGCCCTGTTCAACGGGGCCGACTCCTCGGCGTCATCGCCGAGAATCTCCTCCTGCGCGCGCGCGCGCAGGTCGGCGATGCGATCGCGCCGCTCGATCTTGCCCTTCTCGCGCGTGGCCGCGGACAGGTCGTCGCCGAGTGCGCCGGCCACCTTCTCGAGCAGGGCCTCGTCGATCGTCTCGCCCTCGACGACCCACTTCTCCTTGCCGGCCTTCTTCTGGAGCTCGATCTGGGCATCGCACAGCTTGATGATCTCTTCGTGCGCGATCTCGAGGGCCTGAAGGACCGTCGCCTCGTCGATCTCGTTCGCGCCCGCCTCGACCATGGACAGCGCGTCCTTGCTTCCGGCGACGATGAGGTCCAGGTCCCCCTCCTCGATCTCGGTGAGGGTCGGGTTGACGACGAAGTCATCGCCGATCAGGCCGATGCGAACAGCACCGATCGGGCCACGGAAGGGGAGCTCCGAGATCATCAGTGCCGCTGAGGCACCGTTGATCGAGAGCGTGTCGTGGGCGTTGACCTGGTCCGTCGAGAGGATCGTCGACACGACCTGCGTCTCGTTCCGGTACCCCTCCGGCCAGAGCGGGCGGATCGGCCGGTCGGTCATGCGTGCCGTCACCGTCGCCCTCTCGCTGGGCCGCGCCTCGCGCTTGATGAAGCCGCCCGGGATCTTTCCCGCGGCGTACATGCGCTCTTCCACGTCGACGGTGAGCGGAAAGAAGGTGGCCCCGGGTCGCGCCTCGCGCGATCCGACCGCGGTGACCAGAATCATGGTGTCGCCGGATCGCACGACCACGGCGCCGTTGGCCTGCTTGGCCAGGCGCCCCGTCTCGAAACTGATAGATACGTCGCCGATCTCGGCGGTTACTTGCTCAACTGGCATCTCGCCTCGTCCCTTGTCTGGCGCCGCTCGGCGCCCTCTATACGGCGAGGACGCGCATCAGCGCGCCCCTCGCCCTCGTCATGTCTAGCGCCGCAGTCCGAGTGACGCGGTGAGCTCCCGATACGCGCCCACGTCCGTTGATTGCAGGTACTTCAGCAGCCTCCGGCGGCGACCCACCATCTTCAGAAGGCCGCGCCGCGAGTGGTGATCCTTCTTGTGGTCCTGAAGGTGCTCGGTGAGCGCGTTGATGCGCTCGGTGAGGATCGCGACCTGCACCTGCGGCGAGCCGGTGTCGGACTCGTGGCGGCGATGTTCCTCGATGACTTTCGCTTTCGCGTCGTGCGTCAATCTCTGTCCTGTCCTTGTTCGGCCACGGCGTCGCGGACTTGCCACGCCGGGTCAATGGCACGTTGGTGCTACAAGCTTCGCGGCGCGGAGCGCGTTGCCGGCCCGAGGGCGGGCTGCGGGGCTCGCGCCGCCGGGAGTATGTGAACAGTCGCGCTGGTTCGGATTGGGGTCGATGCTAGCAAAGACCACCCCCGTCGCCGATAGCCGCAGCGTTCCGGACGATCCTACGAGTCGAGCCGACGTCACTGCGGATCTGGGCGACCAGCGCATCGACCGAGGCAAAGCGCTCCTCGCGTCGGAGGTGTTCCAGGAACTCGACGCGGATCGGGAGACCGTAGAGGTCGCCTCCCTCCCACTCGAGGAGATGAGCTTCGACGCGCACGGCGCGCTCGGCGGCCCCGGCAAACGTGGGTGACGTGCCCACGTTGATCGCGGCGGCCGACGTGCGGCCGGCGACGCTCGCGCGCCCCGCGTACACGCCCGAGTCCGGCACGGCGAGCCCGTCGGGCAGCGCGAGGTTCGCCGTCGCGAACCCCATGCCCCTCCCGCGTCCGTCGCCGCGCTCCACGACGCCGTCGAGAAGGTGCGGGCGACCGAGCAGACGGCACACCTCGCTGACCTGACCCGTGGCGATGAGGCGTCGGACGCGCGTCGAGCTGATCGGCTTGTCGTCGCGGCACACCACGACGTCGGGTACCTCCACGCGAAGGCCGTGGCCCCGGCCGAACTGGCGCAGCGAGTCGGCCGTGCCTGTGCCGCGGTGCCCGTAGCGGAAGTTCGCGCCCACGACGACCGCGTCGCCGCCGAGAGGGGGCGCGGTGAGCATCTCGGCAAAGCGCGGTGCGCCGACGCGCGAGAAGGCGCGGTTGAACGGAACGACCAAGAGCTCGTCGACGCCCAGGGCGGCGATGAGCTCGGCCTTCAGCGGCGGCGGGGTAAGGAGCGCCGGGGCAAGCTTCGGGCGGAGGACCGCGATCGGGTTGGGATCGAAGGTCAGCGCCATGGACCGGAGCCCGCTCCGGCGGCCCAGGTGGACCGCGAGCTCGATGACCTCGCGGTGCCCGCAGTGGACCCCGTCGAAGGTGCCGATCGCGATCGCGCGTCTTGGACCGCCGAGG
The DNA here is from genome assembly GCA_030598075.1 of Miltoncostaeaceae bacterium. Taxonomy (GTDB): domain Bacteria; phylum Actinomycetota; class Thermoleophilia; order Miltoncostaeales; family Miltoncostaeaceae; genus JARFPS01. The sequence goes on from JAUVQP010000024.1 coordinate 9,616, forward strand.
GGGAGGTCGCCGAGGGAGTTGTATCGCCTCACGAGAGGACCACCGCCGGCCATAGCCAGCCGTCGCTCCGGCCCTCGGCCACACCGAGAAGGCGGCCGGCGTGCCAGAGGGCCACCGGGCCCGTCTCGCGACCCGGGACCGGCCGTCCGTGGGATACAGCCTCGGCCTCACTCGCGCCGAGATGGCGCGTGCCGAGATGGGCGAGAACCTCCGACAGGGCGACTCCGCCGAGTGGGCGGACCGCGTCGAGAGGCCGCGACGCGTCCACGGACAGACGACCCACGGCGGTCCGACGCAGGGCCACGCAGTAGGCCCCGCAGCCCAGGCGCTCGCCGAGGTCGCTGACCAGTCGCCTGATGTACGTCCCCGCACCGCACCTCACGTGCACGCGGGCGAGACCGCGATCGTCCGGACCGTCCCGAAGGACAAGCTCGTGGATCTCGATCTTGCGAACGGGGGGCTCCACGCGCTCCCCGCGCCTGGCACGCCGATGGAGCCGCTCCCCGTCGACCTTGACCGCGGAGAGCTCCGGCACTCGCTGATTCTGCGTGCCGAGAAAGCCGTCCAGTGCCCGGCGGACGGCGTTGGCGTCCGGCACCGGCACACCGGTCGATCGAGTCGCGCCCTCGGGGTCGCCCGTCTCGCTCACGAGCCCGAGCCCGACGGTGGTCTCGTAGGTCTTGTCGAGCCCCGAGACGAAACGGGCGAGGCGCGTCGCCCGGCCCACGAGGACCACGAGCAGCCCGGTCGCGAAGGGGTCCAGCGTGCCCGTGTGACCGACCTTCACGTCGCGACCGAGGATCCGCCGGGCGCGCGCGACAACATCGTGCGAGGTCGGTCCGGCGGGCTTGTCGACGAGCCAGGCGGACAGTGGTCCGCCGTCAGCCATGGAGCGCTTGGCGCACGCGCTCCTCGATCCACGGCACGAGCTCATCGGGCAACATGGTTGTGCTGAAGCCCGCCGCGGCCCTGTGCCCACCGCCGCCCAACTCGCGCGCGATCGCCGAGACGTCGACCTGGGAGTCGGCGGAGCGAACGGAGACACGCCATCGCCCCGCACCTCCAGCCGGCCGCATGAGGGCTGCCACGCGGACGCCGCGCACCGCCCGGAGGGCCTCGACGATGCCCTCGGTGTCGTCCCCGTCGGCGGCCTCGTAGTCCGACTCGTCGAGGACAGCGACCAGGAGGCGGTCGCACACGGCGAGCCTCGATCCGGTCAGGGCGCGACCTAGCAGCAGGGCGCGGGCGTAGGGCTGCTCCTCGTACAGCCTCCCGGCGAGGGCCGCCGGGTCGGCCCCGGCCTCGATGAGGCGCGCGGCGAGACGGTGGGCCTCGGCTCCGCTGTTGTCGTAGCCGAAGCGACCGGTGTCGGTGACCAGGGCGGCAAAAAGGGGCGTCGCGATGCTCTCGTCGAGGGCGCACCCTGCGGCGTCGAGAACGCGGACGAGCACTTCGGCCGTGCTGGATGCCTGGGGGGCGATGAGGTTGAGGTGCCCGAAGCGGGTGTTGTCGCCGTGGTGGTCGACGTTGACGATGCCGCCGGCCCGGCGGTGGACCGGCTCGTGCCAGAGCCGCTGCTCGCTGGCGCAGTCGAGGCACAAGAGCAGGCGATCGCCGATGTCCGGCGGAAGCTCCGCCGCGATGGCCTCGCCCGCACGGACGAGGAAGGCGAGATCGACCGGAACGGGATCGGGGTCCGGGTGGGCCAGGACCACGTCCAGGCCGAGGGTCGAGAGGGCCCGCCCCGCCGCCAGCATCGAGCCGAGAGCGTCGGCGTCGGGATTGTGGTGCGCCGTGACGCAGAGGCCCCCGGGCCATCCCGTGAGCGCGTCGGCGACCGCCTGCGGCGTGGCGCCGTCGGGGCCCTCGGACAGGGCGCGCCTCATGGCTCCTCCGGCGGAGCGACCTCGTCGATGAGGCGAGTCAGGGCTTCGGCGCGCTCGGTGTGGTCGTCGAGCACGAATCGTAGTTGAGGAGTGTTGCGCGATTGGAGGGCTTCGGCGATCCGGCCCTGCAGGACACCCCGCGCGGACCGCAGCGCATCACCCACAGCTTCTCGGTCTTGCTTCGAAAGTGTCGTGTATCCCACGGTCGCCCCACGAAGATCGCGCGTGGCGGACACGGTCGTGATCGTCGCCATCGCCAGCCTGGGATCCGACAGGTCGGTGCGAAGCGCGTCGGCGATGACCTGTCGGATGGTGGCGTTGACGCGCCTCTGCCGCGCTTCGCGGCTCATCCGGAGCCCCACACCACGGTCGCGCTGTCCCCACACGCGCCGACGAGCTCCCGCGTCTCGCCGAGCACCACGAAGGAAGGGTCGGAGTGCAGCGCCCGCGACATGGCGTCCATGCGCGACTCCGCGTCCCGCGCGTGCCGCGCCGCGACCGTGAGCGTCAGGCGGGCGCGCTGCCAGAGGTCGTGGTGATCCACCTCGGCGACAGAGAATCCGGCGCCTCGGACCAAGCCGTCCTTCACCCGGCGAAGATCCTTGCGCTTCGCCTTGAGCGACGTGGAGCCCGGCAGCTGGAGATCCACGCTGAGGATTCCCACGAAGCCGGATTCCGACAGGATCTTTCCCTCATTCCGCCGTCGTCGGTGTCGCGGCCGCGGGCTCCTCGGACGCCGCGGTCCGCGGAACCTCGCGCGTCTCGTAGACCTCGATCTGATCGCCTTCCTTGACGTCGTTGTAGTTGGCGATGAGCACGCCGCACTCGAAGCCGGCGGCAACCTCCCGCGCGTCCTCCTGGAAGCGCTTGAGGCTTGCCAGCGTGCCTTCGTAGACGACGGCTCCGTCGCGAAGCAGCCGAACCTGTGATGAGCGCCGGACGACGCCCTCCGTGACATAGCACCCCGCGATCGTCCCCAGGCGGCTGGCTTTGAACGTGGCCCGGACCTCGAGCCGTCCGACGACGTCCTCGACGATGTCCGGATCGAGCATCCCGACGAGCGCGTTCTGGATGTCCTCGAGCACCCGATAGATGACTCGATAGGTGCGGAGGTCAACGCCCTCGCGCTCCGCCAGCGCCATCGCCTCGGCACGCGGCCGGACATTGAAGCCGATCACGATGGCCTGCGACGCCGACGCCAACATGACGTCGGACTCTGTGATGGCGCCAACGCCAGTATGGATGACACGCAGCCGGACCTCGCTCTGATCCGTCTTCGCGAAGGCATCCTCGAGCGCCCCCACGGACCCCTGCACATCGGCCTTGATGATGAGGTTGAGCTCCTTGAGGCCGTCGCCCTGGA
>JAUVQP010000004.1 GCA_030598075.1 Miltoncostaeaceae bacterium
AGACGCCCAACGTCGTCGCATCGTCCATGCCTCCTAGCCACCGACACTAGAGGGGTCGGGCCTCGGAAGTCCATCCCCGGCCGCATCCGTCTTACGCACCGCAGCCACTCCTAGAGTGCTGATTCCACGGCGGCCGGCGCTATGAAGTGGCTCCTCTCCGCGCCGACGGGCCCTGCGGGCCCGCAGGCGGCCGCGACCCGGCCGGACAACCTGTGAGAACCCTCGTGCTCCCAGATCGGCGGGGAGCCAACTCGCCCGGCGCTCCGCGATGCGATTTTCCAGGGTGAACTGGCCACACAAGGAATGCGGGGGGATACCCCGCTCCCGAATGGGCGTGAAAACCGCTGGGGCGCTCGAGGATCGAGTTCCCGACAAGCGCATCCTGCCGTACACCGGCCCGGCCTTGCGCGACGCCCTGCGGCGGACACAGCGCGACCTCGGCGTGCGGAACTGGAGCCCGTACCAGCTTCGGCACCGCCGGATCAGCGTGTGGCACCGCGAGGGCATCCCGTTCGTGGAGATCGCCCACCGCGTCGGGCACTCCCGAACGAGCCTCACCGCCGACGTTTACAGCCATGTCCTCGTGGACGACGAGGGCCAATGATGTCATCGCGGTGGTTGCACCCGCGGTTGCACCGACCAATGAAAAGAGTTGGTATGCAGGGACGAGTGCTTTCGGCGACGAAACCGCCGTGGTCGACCGCGCGTCGGCCCTGGCAGTACCCGGTCTCGGCAAGCGCCGCTCGGGCCGAGCTTCACACGCCGTCAGATGCCGTGCATACGGGCGAGGCGCAGAAGCCCGACGAGGCTCTTGGCGTCCTCGACCTCCCGCTCCACGAGCCGCGGTAGGTCGCTGAATGGACGGCGCTCGACCTCGATCGCCTCCTCCGCGCTCGCGGTCGTCGGGACCTCGGTGAGGTCGGTGGCGAGGAAGCAGTGGATGTACTCGGTGATGATCGCCGGGGCCGTGTAGAAGCCGCCGAGATCCCGCCACGCGGCCGCCGTGCGGCCGACCTCCTCCCGCAACTCGCGCTTTGCGGCCTCGAGCGGAACTTCCCCCGCCACGTCCAGCTTTCCGGCAGGAAGCTCGAGCGTGTAGCGTTCCACCGCCTCGCGCGGCTGGCGGACCAGCAGCACGTGCTCGTCCTCCACCGGCACCATGACGACGGCGCCGGGATGGTCCATGACCTCGCGGTCGACCTCCATGCCGTCGGGGCGCCGGTAGCGTGACTCGCGGAGGTTGACGATCCTGCCCTCGTAGATCGGGCGAGAGCGGATGGGCGGATCGAGCTCCCTCACCGCATCTCGGCCGCGGCGGCGATGAGGCCCAGGGTGACGTCGACGACGCGCTCCAAGTCGACCACCGCAACGCTCTCCGAGGGCGTGTGGATGTTCGCCATGCCGTTGCAGAGGTTGACCGCCGGAAAGCCGTTCTTGATGAGCGCGTTGACGTCCGAGCCGCCGCCGGTGCTCACCGTTCTGCCCTCGTGCCCGAGCCGCGCGAGCACCTCCAGAGCCAGCGCGACATGCGGCTCGTCGGGATCGAGCCGGTAGCTGGAGAACTTGCTGTCGACTCGCGCCTCGAGGTCGACGCCGGCCTCGCTGGCTGCCCAGGTCAGCGCGTCGAGGGCGGCCGTGACCTGGGTGGCGAGCGTGGCGGGGTCGTGGCTGCGCAGCTCCGCGGTGACCTCGCACCGCTCGGCGACGACGTTGGTGGCGCTGCCGCCCCGGAGCGTCCCGACGTTCGCGGTCGTCTCGGCGTCGATACGGCCGTGGGGCATGCGCCCGACCGCGCGGCCGGCGGCGACCACGGCGCTGCGCCCGAGCTCGGGCTCGATGCCGGCATGAGCCGCATGCCCGATGAAGACGGCATCGATCGAGCGGAACGAGGGCGCGGCGGTGACCACGTCGCCCACGGGGCCGGTGTGGTCGTAGACGAAGCCGAAGCGCGACTCGAGGACGCTGGGGTCGAACGCCGCGGCGCCCAGCTGCCCGACCTCCTCGCACGGCGTGAAGAGCAGCTCGACGCCGGCGTGCGGGCGCTGCTCGCTCCGCACGACGTCCATCGCGGTCAGGAGCGCTGCGACAGCCGCCTTGTTGTCGCCGCCGAGAATCGTGGGCAGCCGATTCGTGAGGGCCCCGTCGACGACCTCCACCTCGATGGGCCCCGCGTTCGGCACCGTGTCGAGGTGAGCGCAGAACAGGATCGGGATGCCGTCCTCGGCGGTGGGCGGAAACCGCGCGAGGATATTGCCGCACCCCGCGGGAAGCCGTTCGGCCGCGTCATCCTCGGTCACCTCGGCTCCGAGGCGGGACAGCTCCTCGCGGACCGCCGCCGCGACCGCCCCCTCGTCGCGCGAGGGCGATGGGATCTCGCAGAGCCGCGCTGTCAGGCGCGCGACGGGCGGAAGGTCGCGGAGGCGTCCGGCCGTCACACGCCGACCGAGGCCGAGCCCGTCGCCGCGCGCTCACAGCGGGCCACGACCGCCCCCACGAACTCGCGGAACAGCGGCTGCGGACGCGTGGGCCGGCTGGTGAACTCGGGGTGGAACTGCGACGCCACGAACCACGGGTGGTCACGAAGCTCGACGATCTCGATGAGGCGCCCGTCCGGGGTGGTGCCGCTGGCGATGAGACCGTGGCTCTCGAGACGCGGCCGCAACGCGGGGTTGACCTCGTAGCGGTGACGATGCCGCTCGTAGATGACCGCCTCGTCGCCGTACGCCGCTCGCGCCGCGGTGCCGGGAACAAGGTGCACGGGGTCCGCTCCGAGGCGCATGGTGCCCCCGCGCTCCTCGATGGCCTGCTGCTCGGGAAGCAGGTCGATGACGGGGAACGGAGTCTCCAGGTCGAACTCGCTCGAGTTGGCCCCCGCCATTCCGGCGACGTGGCGCGCGAACTCGACGACCGCGACCTGCATTCCCAGGCAGATGCCGAGATACGGGATCTCGTTCTCGCGGGCATAGCGCGCCGCGGCGATCTTCCCCTCGATCCCCCGCCCGCCGAACCCGCCCGGCACCAGGATCCCGTCGGCGTCCCCGAGCGCGGCGGCCATGTTGGGCGACTCTGCGTCGACCCAGTCGATCTCGACCTCTGCCGCGTGATGGATGGCGGAGTGCTTGAGCGCCTCGACGACGGACAGGTACGCGTCGTGGAGCTGCACGTACTTGCCCACGAGCGCGATGTGGACCGTCCGTTCGCACGCGTGAATGCGCTCCACGAGATCGCGCCACGGCCCGAGCTCCGGCGGGCCGGTGGCCACGCCCAGCCTGCGCAGCACTACCTCGTCGAAGCGCTCCTGCTCGAACAGCAACGGCACCTCGTAGATGTCGCCGGCGTCGACGGCCGAGATGACCGCCCGCTCCTCGATGCCCCCGTGGAGGGCGATCTTCTTGCGGATGGCGTCGGTCAGAGGCCGATCGGAGCGCAGCACGAGAACGTCGGGCTCGATGCCGATCCGGCGCAGCTCCTGCACCGAGTGTTGCGTGGTCTTGGTCTTGAGCTCCCCCACGGACTCGAGGAACGGCACCAGGGTGACGTGCACGAAGGCCACCCGGTCCCTGCCGACGTCGTTGCGCAGCTGCCGAATCGCCTCGAGGAACGGCAGCGACTCGATGTCGCCGACCGTTCCCCCGATCTCCACGATGATCACCTGAGCGCCCGACGACGCGCCGGCCTGGTGAATGCGTCGCTTGATCTCGTCGGTGATGTGCGGGATGACCTGCACCGTGGCGCCGAGGAAGTCCCCCCTGCGCTCGCGCTTGATCACCGTCTCGTAGACCGATCCGGTGGTGACGTTGCTGACGCTCGTGAGGTTCTCGTCGGTGAAGCGCTCGTAGTGCCCGAGGTCCAGATCGGTCTCGGCGCCGTCGCGCGTGACGTAGACCTCGCCGTGCTGGAAGGGGCTCATGGTGCCCGGATCGACGTTGATGTAGGGGTCGCACTTCTGGAACGACACCGTGACACCGCGCGCCTTCAGCAACGTTCCGAGCGACGCCGCCGTGATCCCCTTGCCGAGCCCCGAGACCACGCCTCCCGTGACGAACACGAACCGAACGTCTTCGTCGATCACACGCCTCTCCCGATGGCCGGCTTCGTCCGGGAAGGATAGCCCGCGTCCCGGTCGGCCCGCGAGCTCACCGACGCGGTCGGGCGAGCAGCTCCTCGGCGTGGCGGCGCGCGACATCGTCGCCCGCCGCGGCGCCCAGCATGCGGCAGATCTCGTCGACGAGGGCGTCGCCCTCGATCCGCTCGATCGCCGAGGCCGCCGCGCCCTCCTCCTCTCCCTTCTCGACGCGATAGTTGGCGTCCGCGATGACCGCCACTTGGGGAAGGTGGGTGATCACCAGCGCCTGGGAGCCGGTCGCCAGCCGAGCGAGCCGAGCGCTGACGGCGGTCGCGGTCGTCCCCCCGATCCCCGCGTCGACCTCGTCGAAGACCCATGCCGGCCCGCCGGCGCCGGACCCGACCGCGTGAAGCGCCAGGAGCACGCGTGAGAGCTCTCCGCCGGACGCGGCATCCGCGAGCGGGGCCGCGGGCAGGCCCACGTTCGCGCGCAACCAAATGTCGCAACGCTCCTTGGGGGGGTCGGCATCGTCGGCGGACAGCCGCACGTCGAGCTCGGCGTCGGGCATCGCCAGGTCCACGAGCTCGGCGGCCACGGCGGAGGCGAGGCGGGGGGCGGCCCCGGCGCGTTTGGCCCGGAGCGCCCCGGCCACCTCGCGCGCATCCCGGAGCAGCTCGTCGCGCTCCGCCACGACTCGCTCCTCGGACTCGCCGGACCCACCGAGCGTGGCGAGGGCGACGCGCGCCGCGTCGAGCCGCGCGAGCACCGCTTCGGTGCTGCCGCCGTAGCGTCGTTCGAGACGCGCGTAGACGCCAAGGCGCTCCTCGATGGCCTCCAGGCGACCCGGCTGCGCGTCGAGGTCCGCCAGGTAGCGTCCGAGAGTGAGCCCCACCTCGGCCAGCGCCGCCTGGGCGCCCGCCAGCTCGTCGACCACGGGCGCGAGGCCGGGGTCGAGACCCGCCAGCGGCTCGACGGCGCGGGTGGCTTGCCCGATCGCCACGACCGCCCCGGCGTCGCCGGTCTCCGACGCGAGGGCCTCCCGGGCAGCGGCCACTCCCCCGGCGAGCTGGTCGGCGTGGCGTAGACGCTCGCGCTCGGCGTGCAGGTCAGCCCGCTCGCCCGGATCCAACGCCGCCGCGCCCACCTCCTCGACGAGGGCCTCGAGCTCGCCCCGCTCCCGCTCGACGGCCTCCCGACCGGCCCGCAGCGCCTCGACTTCCCGGTCCGCCCGCGCGAGGCGCCTGCGCAAGCCGCTCAGCCGACGGCCGGCCACGACCGCGTCGGGGCCCGCGAAGGCGTCGAGAGCCTCCAACTGGGCGCCGGGCCCCGTCATGCGCCGAGCGTCGCCCTGCGCCGAGAACCGGACGAGAGCGCCCACGAGCGCCGCGACGGCGTCGCGACCCACCGCATGGCCGTCGACGAGGGCCCGTGAGCGCCCAGAGGCCGGCACGCGACGGGAGACCACGACCTCGCGCTCGTCGTCGACCAGCTCTCGGAGGGCGAGGGCCGGGTCGTTCAGATCGAGGGTGTCCCAGAAGCCCTCCGGCGGCGTGAGCACCCCTTCGACGACCGCGGCGCGCGCGCCGGCCCGCACGGCGCCGCGGTCCGCGGGAGCTCCGGCGAGAAGGCCCAGCGCCCGCGCGAGCACCGTCTTTCCGGCACCCGTCTCGCCCGTGATGGCGGTGAGGCCCGGGGGAAACTCCAGCTCGGCCCGGCGGATGACGGCAAGGTCGCGGATGGACAGCGCGACGAGCATTCCGCTACGGGCGTGGTCGGGCGGGCATCACGTCGAGACGGGGCGGCCGAACTTCTCGCGGTAACGGCGAAAGAAAGACGCCTCCGGGAAGATGCCCAGGTGCACGCCAGGCCCCGTGAGGGTGATGGTCGTGGATTGCCCGGGGCGTAGCGCGCCGACGAGCTGACCGTCGGACAGCATGTCGCATTTGTCGACGACCGAGGTGTTGGTGACCGTCAGCGACTCCTCCGCGCCGATGACCAGGGGTCGCGTGTCGAGGTGGTGCGCGGCGATGAACGAGACCACGAAGCACGGGACGCGCCAGCTGACGGTGGGCCCGCCGGCCGCGAGGTTGTAGGCCGTGGAGCCCACGGGAGTCGAGCACACGAGGCCATCGCAGCGGAGCGTGGCGACCGGCTCGCCGTCGACCGCGTAGGTCATGTCCGCGATGCGCGCCTCGCCGCCCCGCAGGAGCGCTAGGTCGTTGACGGAGTCGATCCGCCCTTCGCTCCACTCGGCGCGCAAGGAGGGCAGCGTCAAGATCGTGTACTCGCCGCGGAGGGCGCGGCGGAGCCCCTGCTCGACGTCGTCGCGCTCGATCGAGGCGAGAAAGCCCACGCGCCCGAAGTTGATGCCCATGATCGCGGCCCCCGACGCGGCCTCCCGAGAGAGAGCCCGCAGGAGGCTGCCATCCCCTCCGAGGACGAGGATCAGGTCCTCCCCACCCGGACCGAAGGTGGGCGCGGCGTTGGACTGGAACGGCTTGAGCTCGGGATGCTTGATCGTCTCCGCCGCAGACACGATCGGCTCGACGCCCTCCGCCTCGAGGACCCGGAGCACCTCGCGGAGACCCTCCCGGGTGACCTCGGGCGAGCGGTGCGTCAAGAGCAGGACGCGTTTCGCGGGCGCGAGCCCGGTCTGGGGCCCGGGGTGCCCGGTCATGCGATGACCTGGGGGATCGCGTGCTCGATGTCGATCGCTCCGCGCGCCACGCGGCGGTCGCAGGCGTACAGCACGAGCTCGCGGTTGCCTCGCGGGCCCGCGAGCCGGCTCTCCACCAGCCCGAGGGCGGAGCCTCCCAACTCCTCAAGGGCGCCGGCGACGCGACGCACGGCATCGGCGCGCAGGCCTGGCTCGCGCACGACGCCGCCGCGGCCGACCGCGTCGCGCCCCACCTCGAACTGCGGCTTGACCAGAATCAGCGCGCGCCAGCCCGGCGCGAGACACGACACGACGGCGGGCCAGAGAGTGGCCACGGAGATGAACGCGACGTCGCAGGCGACGAGGTCGGGCGCGTAGGGAAGGTCATCCGGTCGCAGATGTCGCGCGTTGACGCGCTCCATGACGTGGACCCGGGGGTCGTGGCGGAGCGACCAGTCCAGCTGGCCGTAACCGACGTCGAGGGCCACGACCTCGGCCGCGCCCCGTTGAATCAGGCAGTCCGTGAAACCACCGGTCGACGCGCCGAGATCCAGGGCCCGGGCCCCCTCGGCCGAGACCGACAGATCATCGAGCGCGCCGCACAGCTTCTCGCCGCCTCGCGACACGAACCTCGGCCGCTCCGCAACGACGACGGTGGCGACGTCGCGCACGTCGGCTCCGGGCTTCCCCGCGCGCTCTCCGTCGACGGTGACCTGCCCCGCCATGACCAGCGCGCGCGCGCGGGATCGCGTGGCGACAAGGCCGCGCTCGACAAGCGCCACATCCAATCGAGTTCGCACGACGGGGTCGATGATAACCGCGCCACCGGCGCCGATCGAGGTCGGCGCGGGAGCGACTATGCGCTGGCGATGCCGGCGGCCGGGGACGTCAGGGCACGGACCGTGCGTGCGGCGACGGCGCCGGCCGTCAGCCCGACCTCCTCGAGCAGCAGCTCCCGCTTTCCGTGATCGACGAAACGATCCGGGATCCCGAGTCGGAGAACGCGCGCCTCGACGGTATCGAGCGACTCGAGCACCGCCGAGCCGAAGCCGGCCATGGCAGAGTGGTCCTCCACCGTGACGAGAAGGTCGTGGCGGGCGGCGAGCTGACGCATGAGGTGCGCGTCGATGGGCTTGCAGAACCGAGCGTTGACGACCGTGGGGCGCGTACCCGTCGCGTCCCGGATCTCGTTGGCGGCATCGACGGCCAGCGATGCCCCGTAGCCGTAGCCGATGAGTGCCACCTCCTCGCCGTGCTCGAGCACCTCGGCCTCGCCGATCGGCAGCGCCGAGGGGCGCTCCGGAAGATCCACGCCGAGCCCGGCTCCTCGCGGGTACCGGAACGCGACGGGACCGTCGTGGCGAAGGGCGGTGTGGAGCATGTGCACCATCTCCGCCTCGTCCATGGGAGCCATGATCGTCATGCCCGGGATCGCGCGGAGATATGCCAGGTCGAACACGCCGTGGTGGGTGGGGCCGTCATCGCCGACCAGACCACCGCGGTCGATGGCGAACGTGACCGGGAGCCCCTGGATTGCCACGTCGTGCACGATCGGGTCGAACGCCCGCTGCAAGAACGTGGAGTAGATCGCGCAGACCGGCCGGTAGCCCTCGATGGCCAGCCCGCAGGCGAACACCACGGCGTGCTGCTCGGCGATGCCCACGTCGAAGGTCCGGTCCGGGAAGCGCTCGATCATCTGTTGCATGCCGGTGCCCTTGCTCATCGCGGCGGTGATGCCGACGACGCGAGGGTCGCGCTCGGCCTCGGCGACGAGAGCATCGCCGAAGACCTTCGTGTATGACGCTGGGCCCGGGGTGCGCTTCTTGGCCTTGCCGCTCTCGATCACGAACGGGCTGGCCCCGTGCATGGCCTCCCCGTCGTGCTCGGCAGGACCGTAGCCCTTGCCCTTCGTCGTCAGAGCATGGACGACGACCGGGCGGTCCTTCTCCAGCGTGGTGCGAAGGGCCCGGCGTACAGCCGAGATGTCGTGCCCGTCGACCGGGCCCAGATAGGCGAAGCCGAGGGCTTCGAAGAGAGCCCCTTGGGCGAACCACAGGGATTTGGTCGCGTCGCGGACGTGCGCGCCGAGCTCGGTGGCGCCGGGCAGGCCGCCCAGCCGGTCCTCGATGCCCTCGCGGACCTTCGTGAGGGCCGGGTCGATGCGGATGCGTTGGAACAGCTTGGACAGGGCGCCCACGTTCTCGCCGATGCTCATGCCGTTGTCGTTGAGGAGCACCGTGATGGGCAGGCCGAGCGCCCCGGCCTGGTTGAGCCCCTCGTACGCCAAGCCGCCGGTGAGCGCCCCGTCGCCGATGACCGCGACGACGTGACCGTCGAAGCGACCTGTCTGGCGCTGCGCCTCCGCGAGGCCCGCGGAATACGAGATCGAGGTGCTGGCGTGCCCGGCGCCCATGATGTCGTGCTCGCTCTCGACGCGCCGCAGGAAGCCGCTGGTCCCGCCGTACTGACGGAGCGTGTCGAAGTCGGGCAGGCGCCCGGTGAGGAGCTTGTGCCCGTACGCCTGATGGCCGACGTCCCACACGACGCGATCCCGCGGAGAGCACAGCTCGCGGTGGAGAGCGATCGTCAGCTCGACCGTGCCGAGGCTCGCCCCCAGGTGGCCGCCGGTGTTGGACACGGTGTCGACGATCGCGGCGCGCAGCTCGTCGGCCAACTCCACGAGCTGAGCGTCGGACAGCCCATGGATGTCGGTGGGCTGCCGGATCCTCGCAAGAAGCGGGTAGCGATCGGCGGGCGACGCCATCCCGACGATCCTAGTGGTCGCCGGCCCGCCATGGCGAGCCCCGGAGGAAGTCCGGCGCGAAACTGCGGAGCAGCGCCGGCATCAGGCGTCCGGCGAGCGGAGCACCCGCGGCAGCAGCGCGGCGATTTGGCCCGACAACCGCATGGCCTCGTCCGCCAGCTGCCTCGAGCGCTCGGCGGACGGCTCGCCGCCGGACAGCTCCGTCGTCGTGGCCTCGAGCCGCTCGAGGACGGCGCGGAGCTCGTCGGCCGGGTCGGGAGTCACGGCGCCTTCGTCGCGCGCTCGGCGGCGACGGCTCCGAGAATGCCGTTGATGAGCCGGTAGGCATCCGGTCCGCAGAAGCGCTTGGCCGTGGCGACGGCCTCCGCGATCACCACCGCGTCGGGCGTCTCCGGCCAGTCGAGCAGCTCGTGGATGGCCACCCGGAGGATGTTCCGCTCCAGCGGGGCCAAGCGTGACGCGGTCCAACCCTCGGCGGCCCCCGTGATGATCCCGTCCAAATACTCGGCATCGAGCCGGGCGCCCTCCGCGAGCGCGCGGGTGAAGTCGTCGATGGGCCCCGCCGATCGCTCGTCGTTCGCCGCGAGCTCGCCGAGGGGCAGCCCGGTGACGTCGCCCTGATAGAGGAGGAAGACCGCGCGACGCCGCGCGGCCCGGCGACCCTCCCGCCCACTCACGCCGGGACCGCGGCCGCGAGCGATGGAAGATGGTCCGCGCGCTCCACGAGATACGAGGTGTTGTAGCGCCCCTTGGCGAACCGCTCCTCGCGAACGATGTCCGCGAACAGGGGAAGTGTCGTGGGAACTCCCGTGACCTCGGCCTCCCCGAGCGCGCGAGCCAGGCGAGCGACGGCCCGCGGCCGGTCTGGCGCCCAGACGCAGAGCTTCGCCAGCAGCGAGTCGTAGTCCGGCGGGACGGTGTCGCCCGGGCCAAGGTGGGTGTCGGTGCGCACGCCCGGGCCGGCCGGCATGCGGAACTCGCGCAGGCGTCCCGCACTCGGCCGGAAGTCGTGCGCTGGATCCTCGGCGTTGATGCGGCACTCGATGGCGACCCCGTTGACGGGAGCGCGTCCGGTCTGCGACAGCAGGCCGCCATCGGCCACCCGCAGCTGCTCCGCCACCAAATCGAGGCCCGTGGTGAGCTCGGTCACCGGATGCTCCACCTGCAGCCGCGCGTTCAGCTCCAGAAAGTAGAAGTCCCCGCGCTCGTCGAGGAGGAACTCCAGCGTTCCCGCCGAGCGGTAGCCCCAGAGCCGTGCGGCCCGCTCGCAAGCGCTGTGCATGGCCTCCCGGGTCTCGCCGGTCAGATGGGGCGCGGGGGCCTCCTCGACGAGCTTCTGGTGGCGACGTTGAATCGAGCACTCCCGGTCCCCGGCGATCAGCACGCCCCCGAGCCCATCCGCGACGATCTGGACCTCGACATGACGACCGCCGACGAGCAGGCGCTCGACGTAGAGCCGGCCGTCGCCGAACGCGGCGGTCGCCTCGCGGGTCGCAAGCTCGAAGGCGCCCGGAAGCTCGTCCGGGTCGTCGACGCGGCGCATGCCCTTTCCGCCGCCGCCCGCCGACGCCTTGAGCAGAACCGGATAGCCCGCCTCGCCGGCGGCGAGGAGCGCCTCGCGCACGTCGACGACCGGACCGTCCGACCCGGCAAGACCCGGCAGGCCCGCCTCTCGCGCGGCCTCCTTGGCCCGGATCTTGTCACCCATGCGGGCCATGACGTCGGGCGAGGGCCCGACGAACGTGACGCCCTCGCGGGCGCAGGACTCGGCGAAAGCCGGGCTCTCGGCCAGAAACCCGTAGCCCGGATGAATGGTGTCGCACCCGGTGATCTCGGCGGCTGCGAGGACCTGCGACTGATCGAGGTACGACCGGGCCGCGCTGGGCGGCCCGATGCAGACCGCCTCGTCGGCGAGCCGCACGGCCAGGCCGTCGCGGTCGGCCGTCGAGTAGACGACGACCGTGGGAATGTCCAGCTCCCGCGCGGTGCGGATGATGCGCACGGCGATCTCGCCACGATTGGCGACGAGCAGCTTCACTGCTCGATGAGGAAGAGGAGTTGGCCGTACTCGACAGCCTCGCCGTTCTCGACCGCGATCTGCTTGACCGTGCCCGCGCGCTCGACGTTGATCTCGTTGAAGAGCTTCATGGCCTCGACCAGGCAGACCACCTGCCCCGCCTCGACCTCGCTGCCCTCCTCGACGAACGGGGCGGCTTCCGGCGAGGGGGCCCGGTAGAAGGTGCCGACCATCGGGCTCTCGATGCGAAGCAGCCCCTCGCTGTCGCCGTCCGGACCGCTCGGCACGCCCGGCTCGGCGCCGCCCGCGCCCGGATCCGCCCTCCGGACGGTGACCCGGGCCCCCGATATCTCCACCGAGACCTCGGCGCGGTCCGACGCCTCGACCACCTCAACGAGGGCCTCCAGCATGCCCCGGTCGACGAGGCCGGGAGCGTCGCCGCCGCTCTCGGCATCGGCTCCGAGGGAACGCCGTCGAGCCACGACACGCTCGGCTTCGGACCCGAACATCGCCCAGAGCACAAGATCCTCGTGGCTAGCGCCCTCGGGCGCGCTCTTAACGATCTCGGGCAGAGCGGGCGGTTCGGCGGGCGGGCCCGGGTCCAGCTCGCGCGCCCGCTGGGCGAGGGCTTGATCGACCGGCCCGCGCAGGCGCCCCGAGCGCCCCAGCACCGCCTGGATGATCCTCTCCTCGACCTCCTCGTAGCGACGGCGGTCGATGACATGGCGCGCGCCCTGGGCGAGAATCGCCCCTCCCATCGGATAGGCGAGCGTCAGCGCTCCGGCTTCGATCGCCACGGCCGCGGCCTCGTCGGCCACCGCCCGGAGGCTCCTCGACAGACCCATGCGCCCGAGGCGCGCCACCAGCCCGACCTCGAGCGCGGGGGGCACGGCGACCGCAGGTCCGAACACCGCTCCGGCCGCCTGCCGCAGCCGGTCGACGGGCAGCATGGGTCCGACCGTGCGCGCCGCGCGATCCAGGCCTCGCCAATCGCACGCGAGGAGCCGATCGCCTCCGGTCAGCGCCGCGCGGACCGTCTCGGCCGAGGGTCGCGCCGCGACGAGGGCCGCGGGACCCGCGGACGCATGCACGGCGTCCGCTCCCGCCTCGACGGCCGCTGTGGCGAGCGTGGGCGCCATGCCCCCCGGTGCCTGGACCTGAACCTCGATCGGCAGGGGGCAGGCGTCGCGAACCGCCCTCAGCAGCGCGGCGAGCGCCGCCGGCGCAAGATGCCCGGCGCCATCCGAGACGCAGATGCCTCGTGCTCCGGGAAGCTCGGAGAGCGCACGGGCCTCCGCGCCCCAGCGTGGATCGTCCACACCCGGCGCGGGCCCGACGACCAGCGTGGGCACGAACGCGACACCCGCCTCCTCGGCGGCGCGGGCGGCGGCGAGCATGGCGTCCGGGTCGTTGAGGGGATCGACCAACCGAATGCGGGTCACGCCGCCCTCGGCGGAGCAGATGACGAACTTGCGCACCACGTCCGGAGCGACCGCGCCCGCGCCCCAAAGGTTTCGTGCGCCGGCAACGATCCCGACCGGGGTGCTCCCCACCTCACGCACGATGGCGCGGAGCCGGTCCCACGGGCTCTCGGCGCGCGATACGATGGCCGCCCTGGCGCAGCGTGGATCGAGCACCTCGAGCATGGACGCGCCCACTCCCGCCAGGTCGGCCGCGGCGGCCGCTATCTCGTCCGTGCCCACCGCGGCCCCCCACGGGAGCGGGGCGAGGTCGCGCAGCGTGGCGTCGACGTACTCGACAGGCGCTCCGGCGCTCATCGCCGCTCCTTCGTCAGTGGCATCGCTCAGACCCGCGTGACGTATTCGCGGGACCGCGTATCGATGCGCAGTCGGTCACCGATGTTCACGAACAGCGGCACGTTCACCGAGGCGCCCGTCTCGAGGTCGGCGGGCTTGGTGACGTTCGAGACCGTGTCGCCCTTGACCCCGGGATCGGTGGCCGACACCTCCAACTCGACGAAGTTCGGAAGCTCGACGCGGAACGGAGCGTCGCGGATGAACAGCACCTGCACCTCGATGTTCGGCGCGAGCAGGTCCACGTTCTCCACGTCCGACGCCGGAACGCTGATCTGCTCGTAGGTGTCGGTGTCCATGAGCACGAGCATGTCGCCGTCCTCATAGAGGAACTGCATGCTTTTGCTCTCCGTGATGACCCGCTCCACCTTTTCGCCCGCCCGGAACGTCCGATCCACGACCGCCCCGCTGGCGAGATTCTTGAGCGTGGTCCGTACGAACGCCGAGCCCTTGCCGGGCTTGACGTGCTGGAAGCGGACGACGGAGACGAGGTCGCCGTCGATCTCGAGCACGTAGCCGTTCCTCAGCTCGTTGGTGGTGATCACGCTGTCGTGCGCTCCTCGTCGGTGAGATCCTTGGGGGCGGTGCTCAACACCTCGGCGCCTTCGTCGGTGACGACGACGAGGTCCTCGATCCTCACCCCGCCGAGCCCTTCCAGATAGATGCCGGGCTCGACGGTGATGACCATGCCAGATGCGAGCGCCTCCGTGGACTCGCGCCGCACGCCGGGGCGCTCGTGGACGTCCAGTCCGACCCCATGCCCGACCCCGTGCGCGAACGCGTCGCCGAAACCGGCCTCGACGATGGGGCCGCGCGCCGCGGCGTCCACCTCGGCGGCGGCGACGCCCGCGCGCACGGCACCGATGGCCGCTTCCTGAGCGGCGCGGCAGACCTCGTACGCCCGCCGGAGGGCCGCCGGCGGCGCTCCCACGACGACCGTCCGCGTCATGTCGGAGCAGTACCCCCTGAAGACCGCGCCAAGATCGACGACCACGAGCGTGTCGCTGGGAATTGGGTCCTCGCCCGGAACCGCGTGCGGCAGGGCGCCGTTCGCCCCGGCGGCGACGATGATCGGAAAGCTCGGCCCTTCGGCCCCCTCCCGGCGAAGCGCAGCCTGAAGGGCGAAGCTCAAGTCCGCCTCGCTGCGACCCAGGATGGGCTCGGCGAGCACCGCGAGGAGGGCGCGGTCCGCGATGGCGGCCGCCTCCCGGATGGCCGCGAGTTCCCGAGCGTCCTTGATGGCGCGGAGGTCTTCCACCAGCCCGGCGGTGGCGACCATCCGCACGGCCCCCGCGGCCTCCTCCAGACGGCCGTGACGCGCGAGCGTCAGGCTGTCCTCCTCCACCCCGACGCGCGGAGCGGACCCGAGCTCGGCCATGCTGCGCGCCGCGTCGGCCACAAGATCCCGCCGGCCGATGACGACCTCGACCCCGTCCGCCTGCGCGCGAGCGCTGGTGGCGTAACGACCATCGGTCAGCAGCATGCGCACCTCGGGACCGACGAGCGCCATCGCGTTCGACCCGACGTAGCCCGTGAGGTAGCGGACGTTCGTGAGGTCGCTGACCAAGAGCGCGTCGAGCCCCCGCTCGGCCAGCGCGGCGGCAAGCCGCTCCTGCCGCTCCACGTGAACGCTCACGCGGCGATCGCGCGCGCGAGCACGTCGAGCGCGTCGCGGTAGCCGTCCGGCCCCTTGCCCCAAATGGCGGCCGTGGCGATGTCGCGCACCACGGAGACGCGCCGGTGAGGCTCGCGCGCCTCGACATCGGACAGATGCACCTCGACGAACGGAGCGCCCAACAACTCGAGCGCGTCGCGGATGGACCACTGATAGTGGGTCCACGCGCCCGGATTCACGATGGCGCCGTCGACGGTGCCCGCGAGCGAGTGGAGGTGCTCGATAAACGCGCCCTCGTGGTTGGTCTGGAAGGTGGTCACCCGAAGGCCACGCTCCTCGCCCCACGCGCGAATCTGCGCCTCCAGCTCAGGGAGCGTCAGGGTGCCGTAGTGCTCGGACGGGCGCCGGCCCAGCATGTTGAGGTTGGGACCGTGCAGCACGGCGACCGTGGGCAGGGCGCCGCTCATCGGCGCAGCTCCTCGATCGCATCGATCACCATCTCGCGGGACGGGTTCGCCTTGGTGACCGGCGAGCCCGGAGAGTCCAGCAGAACCATGTTGAGCGAGGAGGCATCCGCCTTCTTGTCCCGGTCCATCGCCCCGAGGACGTCGTCGGTGGCAACCTCGCCGTCGAGCCCGGTGGGCAGGTCATGCCGCGCGAGGACCGCCTCCGTGCGCTCGCGCCACTCCGGAGCGAGTCCCATCCATTGCTGCGCAATGCGCAGGGCCGCCAAGAGGCCGAGGCCGATCGCCTCGCCGTGCCGGTAGCGCTCATACCCTCCGGCGGCCTCGATACCGTGGCCGACGGTGTGCCCCAGGTTGAGGGTGGCACGGACGCCGAGGTCGCGCTCGTCGGCGACCACCACGGCCAACTTGTGCTCCACGCACCGCCGGATCAAACGCATGAGGTCCGCCTCGGGACCGGGCAGCTCGGACCAGGATTCCACGAGCTCGAAGAACTCGACGCCGTCGAGCAGGCCGTACTTGACGACCTCGGCGAAACCGCACGCCAGCTCACGGGCCGGGAGCGAGTCGAGAACGGCTGTCTCCATCACGACCAGGTCCGGCTGCCAGATGGCCCCGACATAGTTCTTGCCCTCGGGGATGTCGACCCCGGTCTTCCCGCCGATGGCCGAGTCCACCATCGCCAGCAGGGTGGTGGGTACGTGGACGAGCCGGACTCCCCGCTGATAGCTCGCGGCGGCGAATCCGACGAGATCTCCGACGACGCCCCCACCGAGCGCGACCATGGCGTCGTCTCGGCGGAGCCCCGACCGAGCGGCCACCCGCGCGAGCCGTTCGACCTCGGCGAGCGACTTCGACGACTCGCCGGGAGCGATCTCGACCGGCGTCACCCTCAGGCCCGCCGCGGCGAGCGACCGCTCGGCGCGCGCGGCCAGGCCGCCGAGGTTGGCGTCAAAGGCCAGCAGAACACCGTCCCCCGACGCCCTCTCGGCCCACAGCGTGCCCAGCCGGTCGATGAGCCCCGAGCGTCCAAGATGCAGCGGGTAGCGGCGGCGGCCGATGGCGACCGTCAGCAACTGCTCGGTGGCGCCCGCCCTCACGCCCCGGCCCGCTCGCCCGCGGCGGAGGCGACGACCTGCTCCACGATCTCGTCGACGCCCTGCGCGGCGTCGACGACCTGATCGGCCGCGCCCCGATAGCGCGGCTCGCGCTCTGCCGCGCGCCGCACGAAGCGCGCGCGGTCCTTGGCGAGAGGCCGCTCGCTGCCCTCAACCCGCGTCCAGGACCGCTCGGCGTCCAGGGACAACCATGCGACATGGGCCGAGCGGCCCAGAAGATCGCGGGTCCTCGCGCTCTCCACGGCGCCGCCGCCGAGCGCCAGCACACCCTCAGAACCCGCCAGGATATCGCGGATGACCCGTTCCTCGGTCCTGCGGAACCAGACCTCTCCGCGCCGCGAGAAGATCTCCGAGATCGTCATCTCCGCCTCGGCCTCGATGGTCGCGTCGCAGTCGACGAACGGGCAGTCCAGGCGCTCCGCCACGGCCGGCCCGACGGTCGACTTTCCCGCACCCATGTAACCGATCAGGACGATCCAGCGGCCCATCAGAGAGCTCAGCGCGCGATGGCCGAGCGAAAGCGCTCGACGGCGGCGTCGGTCTGATCGATGCTGTCGCCGCCGAACTTCTCGATGACCGCCTGAGCCAGGACGAAGGCCACGGCGGCCTCGGCCACAACCGCGGCGGCGGGAACCGCGCAGATGTCCGAGCGCTCCTTGAACGCCTTGCGCGGCTCCTTCGTGGCGACGTCGACCGACGCCAGAGGGCGCGTCAGGGTGCTGATCGGCTTCATGACCGCCCGCACGACGAGCGGCATGCCGTGCGTCATCCCGCCCTCGATGCCCCCGCTTCGATTCGTGCGGCGATAGTAGCCGCGCTCCGGCGAGTGGAAGATCTCGTCGTGGGCCTCGCTGCCGGGCAACCGACCGAGCTCAAACCCGGCGCCGAGCTCGACTCCCTTGATGGCCTGGATGCCGAGGAGCGCCTGGCCCAGGCGCCCGTCGAGACGCAGGTCGCCACTCTGGTGCGATCCGAGGCCCGGCAGGGCGCCGAAGACCCAGACCTCGAACACTCCGCCCAGGGTGTCGTGGCGTTGGCCGTGCGCCTTGATCGCGGACTTCATGCGCTTCGAGGCGCCGGGGTCGAGACACCGCACGGGGCTATCGTCGACGCTCTCGAAATCGGCCAACGAGAGCTCGTCCCGCAGCGCGACCGCCTCGGGGCCGATGCGCACAACGTGGCTTCGCACCTCCATCCCGTAGCGACGGATGAGCGCCTTCGCCACACCCCCGGCCGCGACGCGCGCCGCGGTCTCGCGCGCGGATGCGCGCTCGAGGATCGGCCGAAGGTCGTCGCTCTCGTACTTGAGCATCCCCGCGAGATCCGCGTGGCCGGGCCGCGGTAGCGTGACGGCGTCGACCGCCTGGCTCGGCTCCCAGACGGCCATGCGGTCCTCGGACCAATTGGGCCAGTCGAGGTTCGGGATCTCCATCGTGAAGGGGCTGCCGATCGTGCGCCCGTGCCGCAGGCCCGTCTTGACTTGGACGCGGTCCTTCTCGATCTTCATCCGCCCGCCGCGCCCGTAGCCGAGCTGTCGGCGCGCCAAGTCGGCGTCGATGTCCTCCGGAGAGAGCTCCAAGCCCGCCGGGAGACCCTCGATGAGCGCGAAGAGGGCTGGGCCGTGGGATTCCCCGGCGGTTCGGTAGGTCAGATTCACGAGGCGGAGAGTTTAGCGAGAGCGCCGTCTCAAGGCGCTCAGCACCCTCGTCCAAGCGCGGACGGGTGAACCGACGGGCGGCGCGAGGACATGTGACCTTCGCCCCCCGGAAACCGCCTCCGTCCGGGTGGAGGGCCTCGGGCTCGGGTAGGTCGGCTGTCCCCGTTCGCCTCGGGGTGTGGACGACTTCGCCGCCTCTCGCCCGGCCCGGCCTCGCGGGCCCAGGGGTGGGGAGCGCACCGCCCGCGCTGCGCTCAGGAGGTCACCCGCATCGTGACGGCGCCGGGGGGCGGCTCGTGTCAGCCCCCCGGTCGCCCGTCGCTCGGCGGAGCAGCGCTCCGCTCAAGTCGTCGCCGCCGGCGCCGGCTCATCCTTCAGACGACCCAGCAGGTCGGCGATGTCGGCCAGCTCCTCCTCGAGATCGCGCTGGCGCTCCTCGAGGAGCTCGACCTGGTCTTCGCGGCTCGGAACGCGCCGGCTGTAACCCGGCCCGCACCGTCCACGGTGACGTCCTCCTCTCATTACTCACCTCCTCGCATCGTTTCGTAGCGATTCTCGAATCCGGACACCACCTCGGCCGCGTCGCGAAGACCGGCGGCCCAGGTGTCCAAGAGTGCTCGCCCGACCTCGGTGAGCCGGTAGACGCGCTTGGCGGGTCCCTCTCCGTCGTCGCTCCACTCGGACTCCACGACGGCCTCGCGTTCGAGCCCGCGGAGCAGCCGGTAGAGGTTCCCCATATCCACCCGCCGCGGGTCGCCCATGACGTCGGGAAGCTCGTCCACCAACTCGTAGCCGTGGCGGGCGCGCTCGGCGAGCAAGAGCAACAGGGCAGGCTCGACGAACCGTTCGATTCGCGCCTGAACCTCCCACACGCCGGGCTCCACCAGGCGACGGCAGCGCACGCCGCCCCCTCGGCCCCCTCGGGATCCGGGGCCCCGTGCGTGCCGGCGCCCTCTCATGGGCTCTCTCCGTGCTCTTCCCCGCCCATCACTACATGTAATATACACATGTTGCTTACCTCGCGCCCGGCGTCGCGATGCTTCGCCGGCTCGGGCCGGGCCCGCACGGGGGCTCGCGAGCGCGGAGGAACCGCGGGAGCGCTCCGGCGCCGAGCCCGTCGAGACCCGCAAGCGCGTCACCTGCGCCGCTGCGGTGCCTCAAGGCCCAAGCCGCTCCGAAGCGCACGCATCGGACGGCCAACGTGTCGTAGCGCGCGCCTCGGTGGCGTCGGTCAAGACGTCGTGACTGCGGCCGGCACGGTTCGGCACCGCCGAGGACTACGCCGCCGCGCGCACCGCCACGAGCCTCAGCCGGTACGTCCGATTCGCCGTCGCGTTGTGCAGGGTGATCGACTCTCCGACCTTCAGGGTCACGCTGTCCCCCCCGTCGGGGAGAAGGCCGCCCCGGAGGACCAGCACCACGCTTTTCGCGAGGATCCGATCGACCTCAAACTGCTGCGTCTCGGGCGGGATCGCATCGCCCTCCCGGGCGATGACCGGCTCGCCGGAGACGTCGAAGTCGGCCTCCAGGGCGCGCGGGGAAGAGGTGCCGGGATCGTCGGAGGCGCTCCCATCCCCGTCGCCCGCGGACGGATCGCCCGAATCGGATGCGGGCTCGCCGGGTACGGCGATGAGCGGATCATCGTTGATCGGCGGTGGGCTCGCCGGGGCCGCACCGGCCCCCTCGCCGTCGGACGGCTCGCTCGCGCCTCCTCCCGCGCCCGGATCGTCGCGCACCTGCTGGCGGAAGACATCGGCGGGGATCCCGAACTCGTCCAACCCGGAGAGCGTCTGCCCGGCCTCCTCGGCGGGCACCGACCCGGGCTCGCCCAGGGCCGCGACCGCCGCGCTGGCGGAGTCCTCGGGCGATGCTCCCTCGGCGGGGGGAATGCCGAGTTCTGCGGGCGGTGGAGCGCCCGCTTCGGCCGTCGACGCCTCGTCGCCCCCGCCGCACCCCGCCAGAAGAAGGAGGGCGCCGACGAGGACGCTGAGGGTGGCCGCCAGGAACGAGCGTCGGGCGGCCGTCATTGGGTCGCCTCCTCGCCGTCCTGAGGCTCCGACCCGGATCCGTCGCCCGACGGCTCCGCGTCGGAGTCCGCGACGGGCGCATCGGGCGAGGCCGAATCGGAGCCGTCGCCATCGCTGAAGGCCACGACCGACACGCCCGCCTCGACCTTGTCCTCCGCCCCGAGACGCGATCCCGCGACGCCCGTGCCGACGGACTCCGCAAGGTCGATCTTGACCCCCGTCACCGCCAGCAGGCGCCCCTTCACGACGGGGTTGTCACGACCGTCAACGCGCACCATCCGGTGCATGCGGTACAAGAAATCATCGACGTCGAAGAACCGGCCCGTGACCTTGACCTCGAGCTCGGTCCCGGCGAACGCTCCGTACCCGACGTGGCTGGTCGTCTTCAGAGCCGAGAACTCGACGTTCGCTCGGTCGGCGAGGCGCTGAAGCTGCACCAACGTGCCGGGCACCGCGGCGGCGCCCGGAATGGCCTTGGCGAGGCGAAGTCGCTCGGCGGTCCGCTCGGCCTCCCCCTGGCTGTCGGCCTCGAGGCGGGCCAGCGTATCCTGCACGACGCTGACCCTGGCCTCGACCTCCACGACCCGCTCCCGGGTCGCCGAGGCGTCCGCGTTCGCCCCTTTCACCAGGAGCATGTAGGTCCCACCGGCGAGCACGGCCACGGCGAGGATTGCGAGAAGGACGGTGTCCCGGACGGAGAGCTTCACGGCGCCTCCGGTGACGTCTCATCCGGCAACGCGGCGGGAACCAGCGTCGGCCGATCCTGCGCCCGTCGGTCGATGGGGATGTCGATGGCGAACTTGACGACCTCTCGGCCCCCGATGAGTGCATCCTCCGAGACGGCGAGGCGCGGCTCGCCCAGTCCGACGACCGTGCGAGCGCGCGCCATCAGCCGCGCGACCTGGGGCTGGCGATAGGCGTAGCCCTCGATGTGCACTCCGCGCGGCACGGTCTCGACGCCGGTGGGAGGCGCCGCGGCCGTTCCAGGCTCCGGCGCCTCGGCGGTGAGGTCTGTGAGCCATACTTGAGACGGGAGCACGATGGCCAGGTCGCGGATGATGCGCTCCCAGTTGACCCGCCCGGCGGCAATCGCCACGACCGCGCCGCGGCGCAAACGCTGCTGGGTGAACCGCGCCTCCGCCTCGCGGTAGGCGCCGAGTTTCGCCTCGAGCTCGCTCGCGGTGGCCTCGGCGGCCACCAGGTCCTGGCGGGCCGAGGCCGCGCCATGCTTCGCCGTGTAGGCCCAGAGGCCCATCAGCGCGACGAGCGCGAGGACGGCGGCGATCACAGCCGGCGTGCGGCCCCCGAAGCCGGCCTTCCGGCGGTCTTCGGGTGGGAGGAGGTTGACGGCCTTCATGCGGCTTCCGGAACGTCGATGGCGAGCCCTATCGCGACCGCTGACCGCGCGATGGACTCGGCCGGCAGTAGGGTCGCCGAGTCGAGCGCTTGCAGCGGGTCGCCAAGCTCGACGGGGATCTCCAGCGCCTGGGCGAGGTATCGATCCAGCCCGATGCAGAGACTTGTGCCGCCCGAGAGGACGAGCCGGTCGATGGCGCGCGTGCGGGCCTGGGAGTAGTAGTACTCGATCGAGCGGCCGATCTCCGTCGCGAGCGGCCGCGCCGCGAGCGCGAGCGCGTGACGCGCGTTCGCAGCCAGTCCCGGATCGACGCCCTCGGGCACCTCTCCGATCAGGCCGACGGCGATCTTCAGCGCCTCGGACTGCGACGCGTCGAGCCCGGTGCTCTCGGCGACCGCGGCGGTGAGATGCCGGCCCCCGAAACCGACCAGCCGCATGAAGTGACACTGGCGGTCGACCGACACGATGACGTTCGTGACATCGCCTCCGACGTGGCACACGAGCTGCGCCGGAGTGTCCACCGAGCCGCTGTCGAGCACACCGGGCGGAGGCAGGAGCGCTCGGAGCAGGGCGAACGCCTCGAGGTCGATGCCGACGGGTTTGAGGCCCGCGCGACGCGCGACGCCGACGAGCGAGTCGATCCTGTCACGGGTGGCGACGACGACGATCACCTGCTCGCGATCGCCGGCGGGGGTGGACACCCGGCCGATCGACTGGAAGTCGATGACGCCCTGGTCCTGCGGCATCGGCATCTCCTCGCCGGCCGCCGCCACGATGGC
>JAUVQP010000117.1 GCA_030598075.1 Miltoncostaeaceae bacterium
CCTCGGCACGGTACGAGTGGATGTTCTGGGACTCCGCCTACCGCTCCGAGGTCTGGCCCGTCTAGCAGCCTGTCCCAAGACCACAGTCCACGGCCGTCCGCGGGCTTTTCGACCGTCGCGAGGCGGTGTCGTCGGTCCGTGAGATGCCCCAGGTCATCGCTCCCTCCCGGCGTCCCGGCCTCGCTCGCCTCCCTCAGGCTGTCGGCCGCGCCTGGTTGCGAGGCGGGCTCCCAGGGACCGCCTCGGTCGACGGACCGTCCTGGCGGCATCGGGCGCCCGGGTCAGCCCGGGCGTGCGGCCAGGCGCTGCAACGTCGGCCTCGGTCCAAGAAGCTCCGTGATCGCCTCCCGCTCGATCGCCTCGTCCTCCATGAGCCTCTCGGCCGCGCGGTCCAACAGCTCACGGTTCTCGCTGAGAACCGTCACCGCTCGGCGGTAGGCATCGCGAACAAGCTCCCGCGCGGCAGCCTCGGCGCTGTCCTCAGGCGCCTCGCCGGGGGCCGGCGGGAGCCCGATGGCAAGGCTCTCGTCGGTGGTCTCGGCGGCCATGCCAAGCTCGGTGGTCATCTGACGCGCCAGCGCCGAGGCGCGGGCCAGATCGTCCGCCGCGCCGCTCGTGAACTCCTCGAACGCGATCTCCTCTGCGGCGCGTCCGGCCATCATCATCGCCAGGCGGTCGATGCACTCCGCCCGGGTGGCCAGGAGGCGGTCCTCTTCCGGGAGCGCGATCGTGAGGCCCAGCGCCTGACCCCGGGGAATCACCGTGACGCGCTCGATCGGATGACAGTGCGGCGACAGATGGGCCACGATCGCGTGCCCCATCTCGTGATGGGCGACCACGCGGCGCTCTTCGTCGGAGAGAAGGCGGCTTCTGCGCTCGGGACCCGCCGCCAGGCGAAGGAGTGCCCGGCGGAAGTGGCCGAGATCGATGGCGTCCCCGCCGGCGCGGGCCGCCTCGAACGACGCCTCGTTGCAGAGCGCGGCGAGGTCCGCGCCCGCCATTCCCGCCGTGAAGCCCGCGACCTCCGCCGGCGTGGTGCCCTCCGCGAGCGGACGTCGCCGGAGGTGAACGTCGAGAATTCGCTCCCGGGCCGCGAGACCCGGCAGCTCGACGGCGATCTTTCGGTCGAACCGTCCGGACCTGAGCAACGCGGCATCGAGGTCCGCGATCCGATTGGTGGACGCCAGCACGACGATGGGACGATCCGGATCCGTCTCGAAGCCGTCCATCTCGCCGAGGAGCTGATCGAGCGTCTGCTCCCGCTCGCCGGTCGAGCTGTGACCCGTCCGGCGTGCTCCCACGGCGTCGATCTCGTCGATGTAGATCACGGCCGGCGCCGCCTTGCGCGCCGCGGCGAACAGGGCACGGACGCGCTTGGAGCCCATCCCCGCGTAGATCTCGACGAACTCCGAGCCCGACGCGCTGAAGAAAGGCACGCCCGCCTCGCCCGCCACCGCCCGCGCGAGCAGGGTCTTTCCGGTTCCGGGCGGCCCGTACAGAATGATTCCCCGAGGAAGCTCGGCTCCCAGCCGACGGAAGCGAGCGGGCTCCGCAAGGTACTCCGCTATCTCCGATACCTCATCGCGCGTCTCGTCGATCCCGGCCACGTCGGCGAAGCCGGTCGACGAGCGAACCGGCCGGACCTTGTGCGAGAAGCGGGAGCCTCCGGCCACGCGCAGGGTGAGCCACGCGACGAACACCAGCCCGCCCAGGAGGGCCATCGGGGCCCACTCCCGGATCGCACCCAAGATGTCGAAGCCCCCCGACGTCTCGTTCCCCGCCGCGGACGGCGCGCTGGAGCGCGGGGGCTGAACGATGAGGGTCACCCCTCCCGCGTCGGCGGCGTCCAGGGCCCGCTCCGCGAGAGTCGGAGGAAGTGGAGTCGTCAGCCGCCGCTCTCCGTCCCGAAGGATGAGCGTTCCTCCCTCGAGGCGGGCCGAGTCGGCCTGGCCGGCCTCCAGCATGCTCAGGGCCCGGCTCAGCGGAATGGCGGTGGACTCCGCCGCGGATGCCGCGCCGACGCCGACCGTCAGCGCAAGCGACATCCCCACGATCGCCATCCAGGCGCCGATCCTGCTGCGTCCTCGCACGGAATGCTCCCCATCCGCCGAATGCCTCTCAGCAAGGAAAGCGCGGCGCGGGCGCCGGCGGAAGCGACCAACGGGTGGTCGCCATCCTCTCAACACCACCCGTTAGTCGAGGCGTAGCCTCTCCACCGCCGGGTGATCGGGCGAGGAATGGCGCTCTTTGGCGGGCCGGTCGCCAGCTGGACCCGGACTGACGGGAGCCCGCGGCCGCTACGATCGCGGCCGTGGATCTGTCGCCAGAGGACTTCGACGCCCTCGTCGCGCGCGCCGTGGACCGCGTTCCGGAGCCTTTCGCCTCGGCCCTCGATGAGGTGGCCGTCGTCGTGGAGGAGCACGGCCCCCCGGACATGGCCCCCCTCTACGGCCTCTACCACGGCGTCCCGAGAACCTGGGGCCGGCAGCCCTCGGGAGCCCCGCCGCCCTGGATCGCGATCTTTCGCCGTCCGCTGATCGACGTCTGCCACAGCGAGGAGCAACTCGTCGAGCAGGTCCGGATCACCGTCCTGCACGAGCTCGGCCATCATCTCGGGCTCGACGAGGATCGCCTCGATGAGCTGGGCTACGCGTGAACGAGGCGGCAAACCCGGTCCTCGATGCCCTGCTCGGACGCCGCAGCATCGGGCGCGTCAGCCCGGAAGCGCTTCCGCGCGAGCTCATCGGCGAGCTCATCGGCGCGGCCCTCCGGGCGCCGAACCACGGCCTCACCCACCCGTGGCGCTTCATCGTCGTGACCGGCTCTGCCCGACGCGCGATCGGCGAGGCTCATGCGGCGGCCGCGGCCCGGGAGCAGGGTGGGCTCACGCGGCAGGCCCACGCCAAGGAGAGCGGCCGACTCGAGCGCGCCCCGGCGGTGATCGTCTGCCTCTGCAGCTCGTCGACCGCCGACCCCACGGTGCGAAGGGAGAATCGCGACGCCGTCGCAGCCGGGATTCAGAACCTCCTGCTCGCCGCCGCGGCGCGCGGGCTCGGAGCCATCTGGCGCACCGGGTCCATGGCGGACGAGCCAGAGGCGAGGGCCGCCCTGGGCCTGTCGGCGGACGAGGACATCGTGGGCTTCGTGTACGTCGGGCGGCCCGTCGGCAACGCGCCGAGGACGCTCACCCGTCGGCCCACGGTCGACCAGGTGACAGAATGGCGCGACGAGGTTGGCAGATGAGCGGCGTCGCGAAGGCGGAACGATGAGCGATTCCAGGGAGAGAGCGCGAACCGGTGCGAGCCAGGAGACCCTGGACAGGGTTCGTGGCCTGATCGAGGCCGACGACTCGCTCTCGGGCGCAGCCGCCATCCGGCGGGTGGCCGCCGAGATGAATCGCACCGAGGCCGCAGTGTCGTCCGCCTACTACACCGCCCTCCGCCGCGAGCGCGCCGAGACGGAGCTGTCTCGATCCGGCACCCGCCGCCAGCGCCAGTCGGATCGACGCGACGCCATCAGCCTCTACCGCGACATGCTGCCGTTGGTCGAGGCCGGAGCCTCACCGCATCAGGCGGCCCGGCGCTTCGGGGGCGAGGACGTCCACGCCGAAGCGGTCGCGGCGGGGTTCGCGCGTTGGTACGACCGCGATGCGAGGGACGCCGGACAGCCCACGGGGCAGACCGACACCCGACTCGACGACGCCGAAGCCCGGCTCGCCTCGCTCGACGCCGAGAACCGAACCCTGCGGCGTCAGCTCACGCGAAGCCGGCAGGCGCTCACCCGCGTCCGCGCGATCGTCGACGGGGCCATCTCCGAGCCGGACGACGAGTAGGCCGGCGCCCGCCGAGAGCCGGCGGCCGCGGCGTCTACGGGCGCTCCGGGGCGCTCTCCAAACCCGAGATGGCCAGGCTCGCCTCGCCGCCGTAGCGCTTGTTGAGGTTGATGATGATCGCGGTCATGCCCTCGATGATCTGCGCGTTGGCCAGCGGGCCCGCGTCGAGCGCCCGCGTTCCGGGAATGGACGAGGTGAGCTGAACGACCGTCTCGCGGGCCGCCTTGCTCTTTCCGCAGACCAGGACGTCGGCGTTGAGGTGGTGGCGCTCCTGGAGACCGGCCGCCGGCAGGTTGTTGTAGGCGACCA
Organism: Miltoncostaeaceae bacterium; assembly: GCA_030598075.1. Classification (GTDB taxonomy): domain Bacteria; phylum Actinomycetota; class Thermoleophilia; order Miltoncostaeales; family Miltoncostaeaceae; genus JARFPS01. Next base: position 4,142 of record JAUVQP010000117.1, read on the forward strand.
CGACCTTCGCCTCTGGCGCGAGCGCCTGGATCTGGTGACCCGCCGACCCGCGCGGGAGATCTCGTGCCGCGATCGCTCCGCTCTTGCCGAACGTGAGAGCGTTGACGACCGAGACCACCACCTTGCCCGCGAGGGCGTCCGCCATCGGAGGGATGGTCGCGTCGATGCCCTCGTGCGGGATCGACACGATGGCCAGATCCCCTGCCGCGGCGGCGGGGACGTTCTCCATCGGCGTGAAGCTTCCCCCGGGGAGCGCTTCCCGCAGGCCGTCGGCGGCTCGCTCTGCCCGCTCTTGGCTCCGCGACCCGACCACGATCTCGTGCCCGGCGGCCGCGAAGTTGATGGCCAGACCTCGACCGAGGTCGCCCGTCCCGCCAAAGATTGCGATCTTCATTCGTCGTTCACTCCCCCTGGACGTCGCCGAGCCGGCCGCGCGCGGCGTCGAGCGTGTTGGACAACAGAAACGCGATGGTCATGGGCCCGACTCCGCCCGGAACCGGCGTAAGCCACCCCGCGACCTCCCGGGCCTCATCGCCCGCGACATCGCCGACGAGCCCCTCCTCGGTGCGGTTCATGCCGACGTCGATGACGGCGGCCCCCGGCATGATCCAGTCCCCGCGGATCATCTCAGGTTGCCCGACCGCCACGACCAGCACCTCCGCCGTGCGGCACAGACCGGGAAGGTCTCTCGTCCGCGAGTGGGCCACGGTGACCGTGGCCGATCGGGCGGTGAGCAGGAGGGCCTGGGGCTTGCCGACGATGAGGCTGCGCCCGACGACCACCGCCACGGCGCCGGACAGCTCGATGCCGGCACGGTCGAGCAGGTACATGACGCCCTGGGGCGTGCAGGGCACCGGCCCGGGCTCACCGCGGACGAGCCGCCCGAGGTTGGCCGCGCCGAAGCCGTCGACGTCCTTGTCGGGATCGATGCGCGCGGCGATGCGCGATTCGTCGAGGTGGTCCGGCACGGGCAG
>JAUVQP010000050.1 GCA_030598075.1 Miltoncostaeaceae bacterium
GCCACTGGTGTTCCTGGCGATATCAACGCATTTCACCGCTCCACCGCCAGTTCCGCTCACCTCTGTCTCCCTCTAGCCGCACAGTTTCGGGCGCAATTCCTCGGTTGAGCCGAGGGATTTCACACCCGACTGACCGCACCGCCTACGCACCCTTTAAGCCCAATAATTCCGAATAACGTTTGTCCGGTTCGTCTTACCGCGGCTGCTGGCACGAACTTAGCCCGGACTTCCTCTGAAGATCGGTCAAACATAAGAGAGAACCCTTATGCATTTCCTCCCAACTGACAGCGGTTTACAACCCGAAGGCCTTCATCCCGCACGCGGCGTCGCTCCGTCAGACTTTCGTCCATTGCGGAAGATTCTCGACTGCAGCCTCCCGTAGGAGTCTGGACAGTGTCTCAGTTCCAGTGTGGGTGACCATCCTCTCAGACCACCTACCCGTCACAGCCTTGGTGAGCCGTTACCTCACCAACAAGCTAATGCGGCGCGGGCCCATCCCAAGGCGGAGGCCGAAGCTACCATTTGCCACCACGACTTATGCCGTGGCGGATCATGCGGTATTAGCCCGGGTTTCCCCGGGTTGTCCCGCTCCTTGGGGCAGGTTGCCCACGTGATACTCACCCGTTCGCCGCTGTACTCGCTCCCGAAGGAGCTTTCTCGCTCGACTTGCATGTGTTAAGCACGCCGCCAGCGTTCGTCCTGAGCCAGGATCAAACTCTCCATGAAAAAATCCCGGGCGCCCGAAGGGCCCGTGACATCTGACTGGAGACGTCGCGCGGTCCGACTTGCGACCGGCGACGGATCCAAACTGCTCTGTCGCCCTCGAGGGTGCGGCATCACGCCGTTCCCCAGAGAGCAGACGGGGTCCGTCTTTAAGACCTGTCAATCGCCATCCCGACCCGAAGGCCCGGTTGGCGATGCGCGCTGTTCAGTTTTCAAAGGTCGCGCCGACGAGCGGCCCTACCCGGGCTCTCTGAACAAAACGACCAACGAGCGGGCACATCGCGTGCCTCGGAAGCGTCGCCAGAACGTCTGTCCTCAAGCCGGCCGCAGGCGGCCACATGTGACCGGCCGCTTATGCGGTCTAGGGAGTATAGACACCTTGCGCTGGAGATCAAGCTCCGTCGCGCCCGGATCAGCGCTCCATGCGGATGAGGGCGAAGCGGCGCTTTCCCACCTTGAGGGTTCTGCCGTCGAGGGTGCCGGCGTCCACGTCCAGATCGCCGATGCGCTCGCCGTCCATGCTCACTGCGCCCTGGTCCACCAGGCGCCGGGCCTCGCTCCGCGAGGCCACGCCGAGCCCGGAGACGAGCAGCTCTGGGAGGTGAACCACTCCTGGGGGAACCGAGACCTCCGGCACGTCCGCGGGGGCCTTCCGGTCCCGAACAACGCGGTTGAAGTGGGCCTCGGCAACCCTCCCCGCGCCCCCCGGGTGGAAGCGGTCGGCCACGAGCCTGCCCAGACGGCGCTTGTCGTCCACCGCGGAGCCCGCGGGAAACGTCTCGTCGGGAAAGAGGAGCGCGTAGAACTCCGCCAGCGCGTCGTCGGGAACGCGCATGATCTTCCCGAACTGCTCCTCGGGCGCCTCGGTGACGCCGATGTAGTTGCCGGTGGACTTGCTCATGCGCCGCGTGCCGTCCGTGCCCGGCAGGATGGGCAGCGTCATCACGACCTGAGCAGGCTTGCCGTACGCCGCCTGGACCTCGCGTCCCAGCATCAGGTTGAACAGCTGATCCGTTCCGCCGAGCTCGACGTCCGCATCGAGGGCGACGGAGTCGTAGGCCTGCATGAGCGGATAGAGGAGCTCCAAGACGGAAATGGCGCGATCGCTGTCCATGCGCTCGGCGAAGTCCTTGCGGTGAAGTAGCTGGCTGACGGTCGTGGTCGCCGCAAGGCGGAACAGCGGGCCGAGCCCCATCCCCGCGAACCATTCGCCGTTCGAGCGAACCTCGGCGCGCTCCGGATCGAGAATCCGAAAGGCCTGCTCGCGGTAGGTCTCGGCGTTGCGGGCGATCTCCTCGTCGGACAGCATCGGCCGCGCCGAGGTGCGCCCGGACGGATCGCCGACGCGCGCCGTCCAGTCGCCGATGACGAGGACCGCGGTGTGCCCGGCGTCCTGGAACTCGCGCAGCTTCCCGAGCACCACCGCATGGCCGAGGTGGATATTGGGCGCCGTGGGGTCGACGCCGAGCTTGACCCGCAGCGGTCGTCCGGCAGCGAGCTTCGCGTCGAGCCCGCCCGGAGGGAGGCAGTCCACCGAGCGGGCCGCCAGCCGCTCCGCGGCGGTCACGCGGCGGCCCTCTCGACCGCGGGCCGGGAGACGAACGGGCTCCCCTGAAGCGCGTAGCGCCACGGCTGCGCCACCGCCCGCGAGATGCCAACACGGCTCCCGCGGGCGATCGCGCCCACCGGGCCATCCGGGCGGTGAAGCTGAAAGCGCTCGCCGTTCACCACGGACGCCCCGTCGTCCGCTCCATCGATCGCGAGGGCTTGCGCCAGCTTGCCCGGACCGGAGCACAGCTGGCGCTCCCCGTCGCGGCCGCGCCGGGCCCTCATCGCGGCGACGCCCCGCCGGGGCTCGATGGCGCGGAGCAGAATCGCTGCCCCCCGTCCCTCCTCGTCGGCGACCAGATTGGCGCACCAGTGGATGCCGTAGACGAGGTAGACGTAGAGCCGCCCCGGTGGTCCGAACATCGTGGCGTTGCGCCGGCTCGGACCGCGGAAGCTGTGCGAGGCGGGGTCGTCCTGCTCGTAGCGCTCCACCTCCACGATGATGCCGCCCACGCCGTCGACGAGCAGCTCGCACCCGATCAGCGCGGGCGCCACCTCGGCGACCGGCCGCCGAAAGAACCGATCGCCGAGAAGCCTTTCGCCACGCGCCGCTACCACGAGGCCACGGCGGCGCGCGCCGCGTCGAGCTGGTCGAGGACTCTGGCCCTCGACGTGCCGCCCGGCACGGCCTTGCTCTCGACCGATGCCTCGGGGCTCAGCTCCGGCAGCTCGAGGCCGCCGAGCCCGGCGGCCTCGAGCTCGGAATCGCCGACCGCCGCCAGCGAGGTCCCGCGCTCGAGGCACGACCGGACCAGGGCGCCCACCGCCTCGTGGGCCTTCCGGAACGGCCATCCCTCGCGCACGAGGTGGTCGGCGAGGTCGATGGCCGCGAGCGCCCCTCCGTCCGCGGCGGCGCCCATCCGATCGGCGCGGAACCGAGCCGTCGCGACGGTTCCGGCCATCGCGGGAAGCAGAAGCTCGACGGTGTCGCTGGCGTCGAAGAGGAACTCCTTGTCCTCCTGGAGATCCTTGTTGTAGGCCAGCGGCAGCCCGGCTAGGACGCCCAGCAGGCCGCCGAGGTCGGCCGTCAGCCGAGCCGACTTGGCGCGCGCGAGCTCGGCTGCGTCGGGGTTCTTCTTCTGTGGCAGCATGGATGATCCGGAAGAGAAGCCGTCGTCGAGCTCGAGGAAGCCGTACTCCTCGCTCGCCCAAACGACGATCTCGCCCCCGAGACGGGAGAGGTGGACGCCAAGCTGCGCCGCGAAGTGGAGGTAGTCCACGAGCGCGTCGCGGCTGCCGACCGCGTCGATGCTGTTGGGGCTGGGACGCGCAAAGCCGAGGGCCGCCGCCACCGACGCGCGATCGACGGGAAAGCCCACCCCGGCGAGCGCGCCCGACCCGAGGGGACATTCTTCGCAGGCCTCCACGACGACGGCCAGCCGGCGGCGGTCACGATTCAGCATCCACACGTAGGCGAGCAGATGGTGGGCGAAGCGCACCGGCTGCGCCCGCTGACCATGCGTGTAGCCCGGGACCAGCGAGTCCACGTGGCCCTCCGCCTGACTGAGGAGCGCCTCCGCCATCTCTCGCAGGAGCTCCACCTGCTCCGCCGCGCGGCCGCGGAGGTACATGAGGGTGTCCGTGATGACCTGGTCGTTGCGGCTGCGCGCCGTGTGAAGCCGTCGGCCCGCGTCGCCGACCAGCTCGGTGAGCCGGCGCTCGACCGCGGTGTGGATGTCCTCGTCGCCGGGAGCGAAGACGAAATCTCCCGAGCCGAGCTCGTCGGCGATCCGCACCAGACCGCCGTCGATGAGTTGCGCGTCGTCTTCGCCGATGATCCCCTGCTCGGCGAGCATCCGCGCGTGCGCCCGGGATCCCTGAACGTCCTCCGGCCAGAGACGGCGGTCGACCGGGAGAGAGGCGTTCAGCCGATCGAAGGCCTTCGTCGACGTCGCTCCGAAGCGACCGCCCCACAGGCGTCCCTCGCTCACCGTCCACCCGCCTCGTCGAGCGCCTCAGAGAACGCGGCGCAGACCCTGTCCACCTGATGCTCGGTCATCTCGGGGAAGAACGGCAGGGCGATGGTGGACGCACTGATCGCCTCGGTCACAGGGTAGGTGCCCGCACGATGCCCCAGATGCAGGCGGTAGAAGGGCTGGAGGTGGATGCACGGAAGGTACGGCTTCGCCTGGATGCCCCGCGCGCCGAGGGAGACGATGACCGCGTCGCGATCGATGGAGGCGTCGAGACGAGGAGCGTAGACGAACCACGAGCGCGGCTGCGGGCCCTCGAACATGGGCGACACGCCGGACATCGGCGCCAGGCGGTGCTGGTACAAGGCCGCGACGCGGGCCCGGCCCTCGAGGAGATCATCGAGCCGCTCGAGCTGGGCGACGCCGATTGCGGAGTGGACGTCGGAGAGTCGATAGTTGAAGCCCATCCGGGAGTGCACGAGCCACGCCCCGTCGTCGGAGCGCCCCTGGTTGCGGGTGCTCCGCAGCAGCGCGGCGAGGTCGTCGTCGTCGGTCAGGACCACGCCGCCCTCGGCTGTCGTGAGTTGCTTGTTGGCGTAGAAGCCGTAGACGGCGGGGTGTCCGTGGGTTCCGAGCTTCCGGCCGTTGTAGGAGCCGTCGATCGTCTGACAGGCGTCCTCGACGACCGGGAGCCCGTGGCGCTCGGCGATCTCGAGCAGCGCCGTCAGCTCGGCGGGGTACCCGAAGATGTCCACGATGAGAATGGCCCTCGTGCGCTCCGTGATCGCCTCCTCGACGCGCGGGGGGTCCATGTTGAAGGTGTCGGGGTCGACATCCGCGAAGACGGGCGCGCCGCCCGCGAAGAGCACGGCGTTGGCGGACGCGACGAACGAGAACGATGACGTGACCACCTCGTCGCCCGGGCCGATCCCGAGGGCGTGCAGGGCCAGATGGAGCCCGGCCGTCCCGCTGGACGTCGCGACGGCGTTCCGACAGCCGACGCGCTCGGTCCAGCCGCGCTCGAACCTCTCGACCATGGGGCCGAGCGAGAGCTGTCCGGAGCGGAGCACCTCCGTCACGAGCTCGATCTCGCGATCGCCGATGACCGGCTTGGCGAGCGGTATGGCCGCTCCGGCCGTCAAGCAGATGACGCTTGGCGCGCGCTGGCGGTGCGACGCACGCCGTGCTCGATGCTCTCGATGAGGGCCTCCCACGACGCCTCGATGACGTTCTCGCTGACCCCGATGGCCCCCCAGCTCTCGACGCCGTTGCTGCTGTCGATGATGACGCGCGTCGCGGAGGCCGCCCCGTGCCCGTCGTCGAGGATGCGCACCTTGAAGTTGACGAGCTCGATGAGCGTGAGCTCAGGAATCCGGTCGCCCAGCGCCCGGCGCAGCGCCAGGTCCAACGCGTGGACCGGGCCGTTGCCCTCGGCGGTCCCGACGACACGCTCTCCGTCGTACGACAGCTTGACGGTGGCCTCGGTCTCGACCGTTCCGTCGGCGCGTCGCTCGCTGATGACCCGGTAGCTCTCGATCGTGAAGAGCGGCGTGTAGATGCCGAGCTCGCGCTCCATGAGCAGGCGCAGCGACGCGTCGGCGACCTCAAAATGATAGCCGCGATGCTCGAGCTCCTTGAGCCGTGCGAGGATGCGGCCGACCACCTCCGGATCGTCGACGACCAGACCGAACTCCTCCGCCTTGGCCACGATCGTGCTCCGGCCGGACAGCTCCGACGCCACCATCGTGCGCTCGTTGCCGACGATCTCGGGATCGACGTGCTCGAACGTCCGCTTGTCCGCCAGCATGCCGGCCACGTGCATCCCGCCCTTGTGGGCGAACGCGTTGCGACCCACGTACGGCGCCCACTCGTCGGGCCGGAGGTTGGCCGTCTCGGCGACGAAATGGCTGAGCCGCGTCAGCTCGGACAGCTTCTCGGGCGGAATCGACTCGACGCCCATCTTGAGCTGGAGGGTCGGGAGGATCGAGACGAGGTTCGCGTTGCCGCACCGCTCGCCGTAGCCGTTGATCGTGCCCTGCACCATGCGGGCCCCCTGCTCGACGGCGGCGAGCGTGTTGGCCACCCCACAGCCGGAGTCGTCGTGCGTGTGGATACCCAACTGGGCGCCCGGGAGCGCCTCGCGGACCTCCCCGACGATGCGCGAGACCTCGGCGGGGAGCGTGGCCCCGTTGGTGTCGCAGGGGGTGAGCCACCGCGCGCCCGCGGCCTCCGCGGCCCGAAGGCACTCCAGCGCGTAGTCCGGATGGGCGCGATAGGCGTCGAAGAAGTGCTCCGCGTCGTAGATGACCTCTTTTTCATGGCGCACGAGAAAGGCCACCGACTCGGAGATCATGGCGAGGTTCTCGGCCCGGTCGACCCGCGTGACCTTCTCGAGGTGGAGATCCCAGGTCTTGCCCACGATGGTGATGACGGGCGCAAAGCACTCGGCCAGGCCGCGCATGGCGGGATCATCCTCGGGCGCGACACCCCGACGGCGCGTCATGCCGAACGCGGCGACCCGGGCGTCGCCCAAGTCCTCCCGGTCGAGCCGGTCGAAGAGCTCGCCGTACTTGGGGTTGCTCGCCGGGAACCCGGCCTCGATGTAGTGCACGCCGAACTCCGCCAGCCGACGGGCGATCGACATCTGCTCGCCCACGGACAGGCTGAGCCCCTCCCGCTGCATGCCATCGCGCAGCGTGGTGTCGTAGACGAGCACCCCGCCGGTCACGGTCCCGCCCGAGCCGGAACCGTGACGTAGTCGAGCCACTCGGCCGAACGTGGGTCCCTGCCGACCACGGCGTCGAAGAACCGCTCCTGAAGACGCCGGGTGATCGGTCCCGGGGCATCGATCGGGAAGTCGTCGACCTCGCGGACCGGGCAGACCTCGGCCGCGGTGCCGGTGATGAAGACCTCGTCGGCCGCGTAGAGCTCGGCGCGGGCGATCTCGCGCTCGCTGACGGGTATGCCCTCCTCCTCGGCGAGGCTCATCACCGTGGCCCTCGTGATGCCCTCGAGGATCGACGCCTGAGGCGGCGGCGTCGTGAGCGTGCCGGCGCGCACGAGGAACAGGTTCTCGCCCGATCCGTCGGCGACGAAGCCGTTCTCGTTGAGCAACAGCGCCTCGTCGTATCCCCCTTTGTGGCTCTCGATCTTCGCGAGGATCGAGTTCAGGTACTGTCCGCCCGCCTTGGCCGTGGCCGGAATGGTGTTGTGGCCGATGCGGCGCCAGCTCGATATCTTCGCCCGGATGCCGGAGCGAAGGCTCTCCTCCCCGAGATACGCCCCCCACTCCCAGGCCGCGATCGCCACGTCGACCGGGGCGTCCAGCGGGTACAGGCCCATGACGCCGTAGCCTCGCCAGGCGATGGGGCGGATGTAGCACCCCTCGGTGAGACCGTTCGACGCGACGACCTCGTGGACCGCGTCGCGCAGCTCCGACCGCGAGAAGGGCAGGGGCATGTGGTAGACGGCGGCCGAGCGCTCGAGTCGCGCCAGGTGATCGTCCAGTCGGAACACCGCGGGACCGTCGTCGGTGCCGTAAGCGCGAATGCCCTCGAACACCGAGCTGCCGTAGTGCAGCCCGTGCGAAAGGACTTGGATCTGGGCGTCAGCCCAGTCCAGGAGCTCGCCGTTCATCCAGATCTTTTGGGCTTCCTTCACCGCGTCCGAAATCTCCTCGGGGCCAGCCGACAGACTAGCGCGGCGCGCCGACCCGCCGCGTGGCCTCGACCCCGGCCGCACTCGGAGTCCGCCTCAGAGCCAGACGCGGCCGACAGCCTCAGAAAACCAAGCGAGGCAAGGAGGCTCGGAGGGCGCGATGCCCTGGGGGCATCGCGCCGAGCGATGACGCGGCATCGCGACGGCTCGCAGCCCGCAGACGGCCGTGGACCGGGGTCTCAAGACGGGCTCTCAGGCGCCCAGCGCGGCGACCACCGCGTCCGCCACGGTGCGAGTGTCGGCGTCGCCCCCGAGATCGCCGGGGCGCACGCCGTCGATCACGACCCGATCCACGGCGGCCTCCACCCGATCCGCGGCGCTCGGCGCGCCGAGCGAATATCGGAGCATCATGGCGGCCGAGAGGATGGTGGCCAGCGGGTTCGCCACTCCGGCGCCGGCGATGTCCGGCGCGGAGCCGTGGACCGGCTCGTAGAGGCCGGTGGAGCCCTCTCCCAGGCTGGCCGACGGCAACATGCCGATCGACCCGCTCAGCTGAGCAGCCTCGTCGCTGAGGATGTCGCCGAACATGTTCTCGGTGACGATCACGTCGAAGTCGGCCGGCCGCATCAGCAACTGCATCGCGGCGTTGTCGACCAACAGGTGATCGAGCGCCACGGTCGGGTAGTCGGCGGCGACGATCCCGACCCGCTCGCGCCACAGGCGCGAGCTCTCCCGCACGTTCGCCTTGTCGACCGAGGTCAGCTTCCCGCGCCGGGCGCGCGCGGCCTCGAAGGCGCGGCGTGCGACACGGTCGATCTCGTCGGCCGTGTACTCGCAGGTGTCGTAGGCGCGATCGCCCTCCCGGCCGCTGGCGCCGAAGTAGAGCCCGCCCGTGAGCTCCCGGACGACCAGCAGGTCGGTTCCCTCGATGCGCTCGCGGCGGAGGGGGCTGGCGTCGTAGAGGGCCGGAAGGGGACGCACGGGGCGAAGGTTGGCGAACAGGCCCATGCCGGCCCGGAGCCCCAGCAGCCCCTGCTCGGGACGCGGGGCGCTCGGGTCCGTGGTGTCCCACTTCGGACCCCCCACGGCGCCGAGGAGAACGGCGTCGGCGGAGCGGCACGCGTCGAGCACATCGTCGGTGAGCGCCGTTCCGTGCGCGTCGATCGAGCAGCCCCCGACCAGGTGCTCGTGCCACGAGACGGACAGGCCGGACCGGGCGCCGACGCGGTCCACGA
>JAUVQP010000084.1 GCA_030598075.1 Miltoncostaeaceae bacterium
AAAACCCCGCGGGGCCAGGACGCAGCGTCATCGGCATGGTTGAGCCCATGGCGATGACCGAGGACACCGCATCCGCGATGGTTTGCAGCGAGGAAGAACGGGGCAAGGGTTTCCTGACACGGCACTAGCTCCCCCGGCCGGTCGAGTCCACGATCTCGACCGGCTCCTCTTCGATCGCCTTGTCGGCGGGCGCTGCTCGGTCGATCCGAAACGCGCGGATCTCGGGCGCGTCGCGGTCGGCCAGCGACACGATCAGGTACAGCGTTCCAGGAAAGAAGGCGAGCTCCACGTCGGTGCGCGACGGATACGCGGCCGAGCGGGTGTGCGAGTGGTAGACCGCCAACAGGTCCTCGCCCGCGTCGTCGATGCCATCCATGATCCGCAGCTGCTCGCGGGGATCCATCACGTACATGAACGGGCTGCTCTCGGTGTTCTGGGCCCGAAGCACCTCGGCCGCCAGTCCGTCCCGCCCGGCGATCATGCCGCAGCACTCGTTGGGCAGATCGGCCGTTGCGTGGGCCACGAGCTCGTCGGCCAGTTCGCGCGGCAGCCTCATGGGCGGGCGCCCGGCACGAACTACCAGAAGACCCCGGCGTCCAGAGTCTCCTCGACGTCATCGAGGGCCCCGCTCCAGATTCCGGCGCTGAGGTACTTCCACCCGCCGTCTGCCACGACGCCCACAATCGTCCCGCGATCCATCGTCGTAGCTATCCGGGCACAGGTGTGCATGACCGAGCCGGAGCTGACCCCCACGAAGAGCCCCTCGTCGCTGGCGAGCCGCCGAGTCATGACCAGGCTTTCGCGGTTGCCGACCAACAGCTTGCGGTCAAGGCGCGAGAGGTCGAGGATCGGGGGCACAAAACCGTCATCGAGACTTCGGAGGCCGCTGATCGGATCTCCCGGGACCGGCTCGCAGGCCACGATCTGGATGTCGGAGCGGTGTTCCCTCAGGCGCCGCGCCACACCCATGAGCGTGCCGCCGGTGCCGAGTCCGGCGACGAACACGTCGACCTCGGGGCAGTCGCGCACGATCTCCGCGCCCGTCCCCTCGTAGTGGGCCTGGGGATTGGCTGGGTTTCCATACTGAAAGGGCATGAACAGGCCATTCTCGACCGAGAGCCGCTGCGCGACCTCGACGGCCCCGTTCGATCCGAACTCGCCCCTGCTCGCCACGATCTCCGCGCCGTAGAGGGTAAGCAGCTGCCGGCGCTCCTCGGTCACGTTCTCCGGCATGACGGCGATGAGCTTGTAGCCGCGAACGCGGCAGATCATGGCCATGGAGATGCCGGTGTTGCCGGAGGTCGGCTCCATGATCGTGTCGCCGGGGGCGATCTCGCCGCGTCGCTCGGCGTCGAGAATGAGCGACAGCGCCGGGCGGTCCTTGATGCTGCCCGTGGGGTTCGCGCTCTCGAGCTTCGCGAGGATGCGCACGTCCGGATTCGGGGAGATGTCAAGCTCCACCAGCGGCGTGTCGCCGATCGTCTCGAGGACGCTCGACGCCATGTCGGTCGGCGGAGGACGAAGCCCCACGGGGGCCGATGCGCTCACGGCGCTCCACCCGCCATGGCGGGGAGGATGAGCACCGTGTCGTCGGCGCCGACCTCGGTGTCGAGCCACGATCCGAGGCGGACATCCTCGTCGTTGACGTAGACGTTGACAAACCGATGCAGCTCACCCTCGGGCGTCACCAGCTGGTCGCGCACGGCGGGGTGCTCCTCGTACAGGCGATCGAGCACCTCGTTGACGGTGCCGCCCGCCACCTCGACCTCGCGGTGCCCGCCCACCGACCCGCGGAGCACGGGGGGGATCTTGATCGTGCTCACGCGATGGCCTCGACCGCGTGGCCGGGGTTTCCGGCGCACCAAGCCTCGTAGTCGCGGAACTCGAGGACGGCGTTGGGCCCGCACGCCGGGCAGTCGGGATCTCGCCGCACCTTGAGCTCCGTGAATGTCATCGCGAGAGCGTCGTAGATGAGCAGACGCCCGGCGAGCGTGTCGCCGATGCCGAGCAGCACCTTGATCGCCTCGTTGGTCTGAATGCTGCCCATGACGCCGCAGAGAACGCCGAGCACCCCGGCCTCGCCGCAACTGGGCGCCATGTCCGGCGGCGGCGGCTCGGGGAAGAGGCAGCGATAGCAGGGGCCCTCGTACGGAAGGAACACGGAGGCGTGCCCCTCGAAGCGCAGAATGCTGGCGTGGACCAAGGGTTTCCTCGCCATGAGGGCCGCGTCGTTGAGCAGGTAGCGCGTGGGGAAGTTGTCGGCCCCGTCGACGATGATGTCGTAGTCGGCGATGAGGTCCAGGACATTGTCCTTGTTGACCCGGAACGGATGAACGTTGACCTCTACGTCGGGGTTCAGCGCGTTGATGGACTGCTTCGCCGACTCGGCCTTCAGGTCGCCGAGCCGATCCGTCGTGTGAATGATCTGACGCTGAAGGTTGCTGGCGTCGACCACGTCGTCGTCGACCAGGCCCAACGTGCCCACGCCGGCCGCGGCCAGATAGAGCGCTGACGGCGAGCCGAGCCCTCCCGCGCCGATGAGAAGCGCCTTGCTGTCGAGCAGCTTGAGCTGGCCGGCCTCGCCCACCTCCGGAATCGAGGTGTGGCGGGCGTAGCGGCTGCGCTGCGCCGGCGTCAAGGTTCGCGGGACGTCGTAGTCGTAGCCGTTCTGCTTCCATCGGGTGAAGCCGCCCGCAAGGCTCTGCACGTTCTCGAAGCCCATCTCGTCCAGCGTGATACCGGCCAGCAGGGAGCGCTGCCCCGCGGCGCATACGAGGACGATCTCGTCGTCGCGCCCGGCCTCCCCGAGGATGCGGCTCTCCAGAAACCCGCGCGGCACGTGGATCGATCCGGGCACGTAGCCCTCGTCCCACTCGCTCTGCTCGCGAACGTCGACCATGATGGGAGCGTCGCCGGTGCCGATTCGCGCTGCGAGCTGGTCCACGTCAACCTCGCCGATCTGCTCGCGCGCGGCGGCGAGAAGATCCTGATACGTGCGGGCCATTGCCTCTCCCGGTTGTACCTCGTTCTGAACCACAGATTCTAGACAGGGATTCGCGCCTTTTGCCCAAGGCGTACCATGACAGATGCCCGACGCACCGTCGTGAGGCCCACGGATGACCGGCAGCACCCTCACAAAAAGCGCGTTCGCGAACATCGACGGACGGGCCCGCTGCATCACCCCGGGCTGCTGGGGCGATCTGCTGCTGATGCCGACCGGTCAGCAGGACATCGAGGGAATACCGTCGTTTCTGCCGCAGACGGTCTGTCCGCTGTGCATGCGGTCCTATCCCGTCGAGCAGGACATGACGGACCGCCAGCTCTACCTGAGGGTCTCGTGGCTACAGGCCAACCCCCACGCGTCGGAGGACGACATCCCCGACAGCCCGCCGACGTGACCAACGCGTCGCGGCGCGGGCGTCCGCCGTTACTCGAACTCCCCGAAGAGGGGGCCGAACAGGGCCGAGAAGACGCCCGGCGATAGGCCGATCCGCTCCGGGGGGCAGGCGCGGGCCAGGTCGGCAAGGCCGGCGAACTGGGCATCGACCGCCACCCAGGCCTCCACGAGATCGGGGTCGACCGTGCCCGAGCCGAGGTGGCGGGCCAGGGCGCGTACGTCGCGGCCCGCGATGAGTCGGCCGCCGGGCATCGACGCCCACGCTACGGCATGGGCGATCCCGGCGCCGTTGCGCCCCCCACCTGCGGGCACCGCGCGCTCGCGGATCTGGCGGCCAGCCACTCCGTCATCGGCGCTGCCTCGGCTCTCCTGGCATCGTTGTCGGTGACGATCGTGATGGGACAGGCCCACCTTCCCCACCGCCCGGCGCTCGCCGCCGGTCTGCTGATCGGCTTCGGCGCGATCGGATCGGCGGCGCCCGCGTGAGCCGAGAACGTCCTCCTCCCCAGGACACGGACCTCCTGAGCGGCCTCGTGGAGGAACGGCGACGCGAGACAGCGCCCCTCGCCGCCCGCATGCGTCCCACCACGCTCGACGAGGTCGTGGGGCAAGCCGCGCTGCTGGGCCCGGACGGCTTCCTGCGCGCCGCCGTCGCCGAGGATCGCGTGCCTTCGATGGTCCTCTACGGACCTCCCGGAACCGGGAAGACCACGCTGGCCCAGGTGATCGCCACCACGACGGCGTCGGCCTTCGAGGACCTGACCGCCACGTCAGCCTCCCTCGCGGATGTCCGGGCCGTCATGACGCGGGCGCGCGATCGACTGGCCGGGGGGGTGCGCACGGTGTTGTTCCTCGACGAGATCCATCGGTTCAACAAGGCGCAGCAGGATGCGCTCCTGCCCGTGGTGGAGGACGGTCTGGTGACGCTGATCGGCGCGACCACCGAGAACCCCTACTACGAGATCAACGCCGCGCTGATCTCTCGCCTGCGGGTGCTGATCCTCGAGTCGCTGTCGGACGAGGACCTCGGCACGCTCGTCGACCGAGCGCTGCTCGACGAGCGCGGCCTTCGTGGCCGCGTGACGCTCGACCCCGACGCGCGCGCCGCGCTGATCGGCCGCGCCGGTGGCGACGCACGCGCGGCGCTCAACCTGCTGGAGCATGCCGCGGCGGGCACCGCCGACGGCGGGACGCTCGGACCGGACGCGATACGGGCGGCCGGCGGCGGGCGCACGATCGTCTACGACCGCGACGGCGACGCCCACTACGACACGATCTCGGCCTATATCAAGTCCCTTCGGGGCAGTGACCCCGACGCGGCCATCTACTACCTCGGGGTCATGCTCGCCAGCGGAGAGGACCCGAAGTACATCGCCCGGCGCCTGATCGTTCAGGCGAGCGAGGATGTGGGAAACGCCGACCCGCGGGCCCTTTCCGTGGCGGTCGCGGCAGCGCGGGCGGTGGAGTTCGTGGGGCTCCCCGAAGCACGTATCAACCTGGCCCAAGCCACCGCGTACGTTGCCCTTGCGCCGAAGTCGAACGCCGCGTACCGCGCGATCGACCGTGCCCTGGAGACGATCGAGCGCGAAGGACCGCGACGGCCGCCGCTGTCGCTGCGCGACTCGAGCCGTCCGAACGCGAGGCATCTCGGTCACGGCGAGGGATACTCCTACCCGCACGACGCCCCGGACGCCGTGCTCGACGAGTCGCTGCTCCCCGAGGGCCTGGAGGGCACGGTCTTCTACGAGCCGACCGACCGAGGTCCGGAGGGCGAACTCGCGGCGCGTCTGAGGCGGCTCCGCGGGGGAGCCGGCAACGCGGCGGGCGCGAAGCCCGCGGAGCCCTTCTAGAAGGTGCATCAAGGGTCGCCGGATCACATCGCGATGCTGGGCGCCACCGCTGTGGCGGCGGTCGTTCTGGGACAGGTCCTTCGCTCCCGCCTCGGTCCCCGCCGAACCTCGACCCTCCTGCGAGCGCTCGCGGTCCTGCTGGTCGGTGCGTACATCGCCTTCTGGACCGTCGATCTGATCCGCGGCGAGATTTCGGCGCGCACGGACCTGCCCCTCGACCTGTCCGACCTCGTGGTCTTCGTGGCCGGCTACGCGCTGTGGCGGCCGAGCCAGATCGCTTTCGAGCTGACATATTTCTGGGGCTTCACGGCCACGATCCAGGCACTTGTCACACCGAGCCTGGGCCAGTCCTTCCCCGACTATCGCTGGTGGTGGTTCACCATCGCGCACGGTGGCGTGATCGTGGCGGCCGTGGTGCTCGCCTGGGGCCGTCGACGGACACCGCGGGCGGGCGCGGTCTGGCGGGTCCTTGCCATCAGCGCGCTCGTCGCGGTCGCCGTGGGGATCGCGGACCTGATTCTGGACGCCAACTACATGTTCCTGCGCCGCACGCCGCGGGAGGCGAGCCTGCTCGACCTGATGGGTCCGTGGCCCCTCTACCTGTTCGGCGCTGCCATGCTCGCCGCTCTCCTCTTCTGGCTCCTCGACCTTCCCTTTCGCGCACGTCGACGGTACGCGGAGAAGCCCGCGTAGAATCCCCGCAGGAGGTGTCATGAGCCAGTCCGTCATCGAGCAGATCGAGCGCGACACCAAGGACGCCATGCGGGCTCGCGACAAGGTTCGCCTTGGCGCCCTGCGACGCGCGAGCGCAACGATCAAGAACGCCGAGATCGAAGCCCGCGGCGAGCTCAGCGAAGATCAGGTGCTGAGCGCGCTTCGAAAGCTCGTCAAGCAGCACGACGAGTCCATCGACCACTTCCGCGCCGGCGGCCGTGAGGACCTGGTGGCCACGGAGAGGGCCGAGAGGGAGATGCTCGTCGCCTACCTTCCGGCGCAGCTCGACGAGAGCGCCATCGAGGACGTCGTTCGCCGAATCGCCGAAGGCGTCGGGGCCGAAGGCCCCAAGGACATGGGACCCGTCATGAAGGGCGCCATGGCGGAACTCCGGGGGCGAGCCGACGGGCAGGCGGTCAAGAACGTCGTGGAAGGCCTTCTGAAGGGAGAGCGATGAGCGACCAACCGCCCGCAGGCGACCCGGAGGCGGACGACACACTCAAGGGGGAACTGCCGCCCTTCGAGCTTCCTGCCGGGATGATGCCCGCGGGCATGGGTGCGCCGGGCGGGCCGCCTGCGCCGGGCGCAGAGCCCACGCAGGAGCCGGGCGGCAGCGCTGAGGGCGGTGCCCCGGTGGCACCGGGCGATTCGTTCACCCGCTACGACCAAGAGAAGGACACCTTCCACTGCAGCTACGGCGCCCCGACTCCCGCGCTCGCTGTATGGGATCCCGGGCGCGAGGTCATCGTGCGGGTGGATCGGAATACCTTCCAAGTGGTCGGCTTCAGCATCCCCGACTTCTCGTCGTGGCACGAGAAGAACGCCGGGGAGGACGGCGCCTTCGAGCTCGACCTGCCTGATCTGTGGCCCATGGATCAGACCGAGGGCGCCGGCTAGAGGGGTACAGCCTCTTTCACGAGGATCACAAGAGAGGTCGCGGGCCTCCGAGCAGAGGGAACGAAAAATCAGCGAGGTCGGTCAGGCACTTTCTCCGAGCGAGCGCGAGCGCGTCGCGCCGTACGTCACCGACGTCGACGGTCCGGTCTTCGCGCTCACGAACCTTCCCGAGGTGGTCAAGGGCGCGCTGTTCGCCCGCTACTCGCGTAGTCCC
>JAUVQP010000151.1 GCA_030598075.1 Miltoncostaeaceae bacterium
GTATCATTCGCGTCATGCCTGCCATGCCGGAACGGCCGGGAGACGGCGCCGATCTGCCGCTCGTTCTCGATCCCGTCGAGCCGGATCTCGATCCGGACATCCGCGAGGAGGAGGAGCTCTGGACCGACGATTCCGGAGAGGACTACTCCGGCTGGTACTGCGTTCGGACGGACCCATGGGGGTGCCCCGCCGAGGGCTGTGAGTTCATCGCCACGTTCCTGACGGCCGCCCACCTGGTCATCGTGTGGCCCGAGATGGACGATCCGAGCCTGCTTCGTCACGCGGCGGCCGCCCGCGACGTCGGGCGCAACCCCAAGCCCGCGGAGTACGAGAGGGGCTTCGGGCCCGCCTGCTCGTTCTATCTCTGGGAGGCGGCGGGACATCCGGTCCACGCCGTGCGCAGCCAGGGCGACGGTCGCGACGTCTACGACCAGAAGAAGCGTTAGCTGCGCGATCGTGACCTGATCGTCGTCGGCGGCGGCGCGGCCGGCATGGCGGCGGCGCGCCAGGCGCGACGGTCGGGCGCGCGGACGCTGCTCGTCCAGGACGGCCCCATCGGCGGCGACTGCACCTTCACCGGCTGCGTTCCCTCGAAGACCCTCCTCGCGGCCGCCGCCGACGGGCTCGACTTCGGCGACGCCATGCGCCGCGTCGGCCAGACGGTGGAGCGCATCGCGGCCACCGAGACCGCCGAGGTCTTCCGCGGCGAGGGAATCGACGTCGTGACGGCGCGGGCGCGATTCACGGGTCCCCACGACATCGAGGCCGACGGCGCCCGCTTCCGTTCGCCCCGTTTCGTGCTCGCGACCGGAGCCCGCCCGCTGCTGCCGCCCCTTCCCGGCATCGAGTCGATCGACGTCCTGACGAGCGAGAACGTCTTCGAGCTGACGGATCGACCGAAGCGCCTGATCGTGATCGGAGGGGGTCCGATCGGCTGTGAGCTCGGTCAGGCGATGCGACGCCTCGGCAGCGAGGTCGTGCTGATCGAGGCGCTGCCGCGCGTCTTGCCCCTCGAGGACCCCGAGGCCTCCGAGGTCATCGCCGCGGCCCTCCGCCACGACGGGGTCGAGCTTCGGCTGGGCGCGCTCGTCACGCGGGTGGAGCGGTCCGGCCACGGCGTCCGGGTCGTGACCGAGGACGGCGACGTCGCGGGCGACCGGCTGCTGGTGGCCGTCGGGCGGGAGCCGAGGACGGGCCTCGACCTCCACATGGCCGGCGTGCTCCGCGATCGCCGCGGCTACATCGTGACCGACGACCGGCTGAGGACCAGCGCGACCGGCATCTTCGCGGCGGGGGACGTCACCGGTCGACTCCCGCTGACCCACGCGGCCGACTACATGGGTCGCCTCGCGGCGGCCAACGCGCTGCGCCGGCGCCGCGGCGCCGCCTACGACGAGAGCGCCATTCCCCGAGTGACCTTCACGCACCCCGAGGTCGCGAGCGTCGGCATGTCCGAGGCCGAGGCGGCCGAGCACGGCGGGCGGGTCGCCTACCTGCCCATGGCCGAGAACGACCGCGCCGTCGCGGAGGGTCGCACCGACGGGTTCATCAAGCTCATCGCCGGGCCGCGGCGCCTCCTTCGGCAGGCCGGCGGCGGCAAGGTCCTGGGCGCGTCCATCGTGGGCCCCCGCGCCGGCGAACTCATCCACGAGCCGGCGATCGCCATTCGTACCGGTATGTTCGCAGGGCGCCTGGCCCAGGTGGTCCACGCGTATCCCACATGGTCGATGGCCGTCCAAAAGGCCGCCGCGCAGCTCTTCATGGAGATTGACGGCCGGACCGCCCGACCCGCCCGCGCGTCCGAGCGGTAGGCGTCGCGCGCCGGGCGCGGGGACGAGAGACTGCCTGAGCGCTCGGTGCTGACCGACGGAGAGCGCTGGACGCGGGGCGCACTCCGCGAGCTCCGCGCCCAGCGCTTCACGCCGCTCGCGTGGGCGCGTTTTCTCGGCGCCTCGTTCGCGCGCAGCTGGGCCGACGCGCGCGCGCGGCCGGATCTGGAGCGTCAGGCGTTGGCGGTGGGCGCGGTCGGGGGCGCGGCCTGGGCGGCGATCGCGCTCGCGGTGCGGAGCGGGTGGTGGGGGCTCGCGTGGTGGGCCCTCGTGGTGGCGATGCTGTGGAGCCATCTCGGCATGGTGCAGGGCCCCCGCGGCGAGTATCGCGGCGGTCTGGGCTTTCCCAACCTGCTCACGCTGGGACGTGCGTGGCTGGCTCCGCTGCCGGCGTTCCTCGTCGGCGACCCCTGGGCGTTCGCGGCCGTGCTGGCCGTCGCCTTCGCCACGGACGCCCTCGACGGGCCGCTGGCGCGCGCCCGGGGCCGCACAACCCGGTTCGGGATCCAGGCCGACGCCATGGTCGACGCCGCCCTCGTGCTGGTGGCCGTGTGGAGCGCCCAAGGGGCGGGATGGGTTCCGCTGTGGGTGGCGGTGCTGGTGAGCGCCCGCTACGCCGTGTCTCCGCTGCTCGTGGCCATCCACTACTTCGCGCGCGCCTCGGCGCCGTCTCCTCGGGACTACGTGTCCGGGCGTCTCCCGGGGGTGGCCGTCGCGGTGGGCCTTCTGCTGAGTGCTGCCCACGAGCTTCGCGCCGCGGGCGTGATCCTCGTCGTCGTCGGCGTGGTCGCCGGGCTCGCCACCACGGGCGTCTCGGCGAGCCGCGCGCTTCGGGCTTCCTAACGCCAGCGCAGGATCGTGTCGGCGGCCTCGGCGAGGTCGCTCGCCACGTGGTCCGCCCCGGCGAGCTCGTCCGGCGTCCGCCCGGAGGTCGTGACGGCGATGCACCGCGCGCCTCCGTCCTTCGCCGCCGCGACATCGCGCGGCGTGTCGCCGACCACCACGCCCGTACCGTCGGGAAACCCAGCGCGCCCGCGGGCGATCGCCACGAGCGCGGACCGGTCTTCGGCGTCCGAGCCGAACGCTCCCGCGGATGCGTCGACGAGGTCGTCGAGACCCGCGCGCTCGAGTTTCCGCCGCGCGATGCCCGCGATGTTGCCGGTCAGGGGCACCAGGGTCATGCCATCGGCCGCCAGACGTTCCAGCGCCGCGCGGGCGAACGGGGCGAGCCGCTGGTCCTCGACGCCCTCGGCGGCGCGGGCGTGCTCGGCGACGGCCCGGCTCATGATCTCCGGCAGCGCGCGCCGGATGTCGGGCGGCCCGGCGCCGTGCCGCTCCATGACAAGGCGGATGATCTGCCGGTCGGTGCGGCCCGAGGGCTCCACCGCGACGAGGTCGTCGGTCTCGACAGGAAGACGAGCGACCGTGCGCAGAGCGCTGACGAGCGCCGTCTGATGGGCTCGGGGCCGGCCGAGCAGGAGCGTTCCGTCGATATCGAGCAACACCAGCACGGCAGCCTCGGAGCCTAGAGGTTGTCTCGGGATGAGCCGCGGCCGGCCCGCCGCGAAAAGCGAGCGAGGTAGGGAAGAGGAGAGGCTGCGATGTCCGGGGCATCGCCCCGAGCGGTGACACCGTAGCGCGGCGGTTCTCGGGCTCGTGGACGGTCACGACCCGGTATCTCGGGGTGGCCCCTTCGTGTTCCGTCTGAAAGCCCCCTTGCCATCCGGCGGCACTGATCCGTCGCGGCCGTTGGGTTCGCGGCTTGGACGGTCGCGAGCGCCATGGGCCCAGCCCGCGCCCGCACCCCGCCCGATTTTCACAGGCCGGATCGACACTCCCGCCCGGAACGGAGCACTGGGCGTCGTAGGATTCAGAGGTGCCGACAGATCGCCTCTTCAACGCGGCGCTCACGCTCAC
>JAUVQP010000055.1 GCA_030598075.1 Miltoncostaeaceae bacterium
CGCCGGTCAGCCCTGGCTGAGCCAGCGGCCGATCCGCGTTCCCGGGCGGAGCGGGTCGAGGTGCCCGGCGAGGCGGAGCAGGGCCTCGACGAGGACGATGCCCACGGCGATGCCCACCCCGATCGTTCCCCACGTATCGGCCGGCGGAATCGTCAGCGCGAAGAAATCCGACACGGGGGGAATGGCGAACGCGAGGACGAAGGCCGAGGCGAGCACCGCCACCAACCCGATCCGGCGCGCGTTCAGGGGCCGCGTCGCCGCGATGAGCACCCACAGGCCGAGGCAGGTGAGCGTGATCGTCGCGGCGCTTCGCGCGTCCGCGAGCGACGACTCCGCGAGTTTCGAGCGGGCCAGCGCGTAGACGCCGAAGGTGGCGATGGCCGCCGCGACGCCGGCCGGCACGGCGAAGCTCAACACCCGCGCGACGAAGCCGGATCGAGCAGGCTCGCGGCTCGGCTCGAACGACAGCAGGAACGCCGGAATCCCGATCGTGAGCGAGCCGATCAGCGTCAGGTGCCGGGGCAGGAAGGGAAAGGGAAGCCCCGCGACGCCGACGAGCACGGCGAGGATCGTGGCGTAGGCGGTCTTCGTCAGGAACAGCTTGGCGACGCGCTCCATGTTCGCGATGACCCGGCGACCCTCGGCGACGACCCCCGGGAGTCGCGAGAAGCGATTGTCCAGCAGCACGATTTGGGCGACGGCGCGGGCGGCCGAGGCGCCTGAGCCCATGGCGATGCCCATGTCCGCTTCCTTGAGCGCCAGCACGTCGTTCACGCCGTCGCCCGTCATGGCGACCGTGCGGCCGCGCGACTGAAGCGCCAGCACCATCGCCCGCTTCTGCTCGGGGGAGACCCGCCCGAACACGCTGGCCTCATCGACCTCGGCGGCAAGCACGCCGCGCTCGGAGTCAAGCTCTCGCGCGTCGATCGCGCGCTCCGCGTCCGGAATCCCGACACGTTGGGCGATCGCGCCCACGGTCCGGGGGCTGTCGCCCGAGATCACTTTGGGGCGGACCTTCTGGTCGAGAAAGAACCCGATCGTCTCCGCGGCGTCCTCGCGCACCGACTCACCGAGAATCACGAGCGCGGCGGGATGGGTCGCGGCCCTGTCGAGGTCATCCTCGGGCAGGTGATCCGCCCGTGCGAGGAGCACCACGCGCTTGCCGTCGGCGGCCAGCTCGGCCGCGTGCTCCGCCGCGTCCTCCGTGGGATCCAGCAGAGCCTCGGGCGCCCCGAGCATCCACGCCCCGCCCGGTGCGAAGGCCGCGCCGGAGGTCTTGCGCGAGGACGAGAACGGCAGAAAACGAGACACGGCCCACTCCGGGGGATCACCCACGCCCAGAGCGATGGCGGCCAGCGTCGGGTTCGGGTGGGGGTCGGCCGCGGCGAGAGCGGCGAGCGCCTCGCGGGCGACGGCCTCGGAGGTCCCCGCCAGCGCCACCACCGACTCGAGCGCGATGCGCCCCTCGGTCAGCGTGCCCGTCTTGTCGAGGCAGATGGTGTCGACGCGGGCGAGCACCTCCACCGCGGGGAGTTCTTGGACCAGCGCCTTCTGCTTGCCCAGTCGGATGACGGCGACGGCAAACGACAGGCTGACCAGCAGGACCAGCCCCTGGGGGATCATGCCCTCGATCGCCGCCACCGTGCCGACGAGAGCGTCCGGGAGGCTCTGGTGGTCGAGCAGCCCGCCCAGCAGGACCAGCGCGCCGATCGGCGCGAGCAGCCACGTGATGATCTGCAGGATGCGGTCGACGCCGGCGCGGAGCTCGGACCGCACCAGCGTGAAGCGCTTGGCCTGGGCGGCGAGCCTCCGAGCGTAGGCGTCCTCGCCCACGGCACTCGCCACGGCCATCCCGCTGCCCGACGCGACGAAGCTCCCCGAGAGGAGCCGGTCGCCGGGGGTCTTGTCGACCGGGTCGGACTCGCCGGTGAGGAGCGACTCGTCCACCTGAAGGCCCTGGGCGGCGTGGACCTCGCCGTCCACCGGGATCTGGTCGCCCCGGCTGATCAGGAGGGTGTCCCCGAGCACCAGGTCGCCGGTGTCGATCTCCTGCTCCTCGCCGTCGCGGATGACCGTGGCGCGGGGCGCGCTGAGGACGGTCAAGCGGTCGAGGGTGCGCTTCGCGCGCAGCTCCTGAACGATTCCGATGAGCGCGTTCACGACCATCACGAGCCCGAAGAGGGCATCGGGCGGGTCGCCGGCGCTGAGAACGACGACCACCAGCACGACGATGATCGCGTTGAAGCGCGTCAGGATGTTCGCGCGAAGAATGTGCCCAACGCTTCGCGAGCCCGCTTCGCGAACGCGGTTCACCTGGCCCCGCGCGCGTGCCCCTGCGACCTCGTCCGCGCCGAGGCCCACGGCGCGCCCGGGCGCCTCAGCCGGCGTTGCTCAGCTCCTCGCGGCTCCGGATGATGAGTTCACGATGCGGAAAGGGGATCTCGATGCCCGCTTCGTCGAGCGCCATCTTGAGCCGTCGCCGAAGCTCCCGTCCGACCCGCCAGTGCTCGCCGGGAGTCGTCTGCACATATGCCTTGATGTCGATGGACGACTCGCCGAAGTCGTCGACGCCGAGGACCGTGACCGGGCCGTCCACGGAGCCCGAGAACCGCGGGTCGCGCCGCAGGCCTTCGCCGACCTCGGCGATGAGGCTCAGCGCACGATCGATGTCCGCGTCGTAGGAGATGCCGAGAACGAAGACGTACCGCGAGTAGACCGACGTGCGGTTGCTGCTGATCTGGATCTGGCCGTTGGAGACGACGTGTCGCGACCCGTCGAGGTCGCGGAGCACCGTGGAGCGCAGATTGATCTCCTCGACGGCTCCGGCGACGCCCGCGACCTCAATCCAGTCGCCGAGGTCGAACTGGCGCTCGAACACGATGAAGAAGCCCGCGATCCAGTCCTGGACGAGCGCCCGCGCTCCGAAGCCGATCGCGATGCCGATAAGCCCCGCCGTGGCGAGGAACGGCGCGATCGGGATCCCCGCCGCCGACATGACGACCAGCGCGACGACGAACACCACGACGGAGGTCACGAACCCGCGAGCGACTCCGCCCAGAGTGAGGGCCCGCGAGCGAGCGTCTTCGCTGAGGCCGCTGTCCTCGTGAGTGAGCCTCGCGACGAGACGCCTCACCAGATGGTGGCCGAGGCGTAGCGCGATCAGCGCCGCGACGCCGACGGCGCCCACGCGAACGATGTCCCAGGCCCAATCCGGCACGCCCCGAGACACTAGAGCCGAGCCGAGACGGCCCGGCGCCGCTACCGGTGCCGGTTGCCCTTCGACAACGCATCGTGGTCGATGGGGGCGCCGCCCTGCGGCTCCGGATCCATCAGGTCCGGCCGAGCGCCGCCCACGGCCATCCAGAGGACCAGGGCGATCGCAGCGCACATCGCCACGGCGCCACCCAGCACCACGCCGACGATCACGTAGCCCAGCGTCATCACGGCCGCTGACTCTAGCCGGTCAGGACGACGCGCGCAGGCCCGCGGGCGGCGTCCGCGAGGCTCTCCGGCGCTCGGATGCGGGCCGGAGCTCCGTTCGTTCGGGGGGGTGCGGACTGCCCGCCCGGGTGGCTGCGGCCCGCACGGCCGCGCATACGCTCGGCGCATGGATACATCGACCGCCATCAGCACCCTCGGCCTTCCCCGGTGGCCGGTGAAGGCGGGCGAGCTTCGCGCGGCATGGCGCCACTACGCCCGCCAGAACCACCCCGATCGGTGCCCGGGCGACGCGGGCGCCGCGGGCCGGTTCGACATCGGTCGACGCGCCTACGACGCGCTCCGGGTGGACATCGGCCGGAGCGCCTGTGAGCCGAGGCCAGACATCCCGCCGCGCGTGTTCCGTACGTGGAGGACGCGGCCGATCAGTGGCCGGGAGGCCTACGCCGCGCGCGCTCACAGCTTCCAGCCGCTGTCCCAGCGCCGGTGGGTGGCCTAGGCCCAAGCTCGACGGCGCCGACGGTCGACCTCCGCGGTCAGCGCCTGCGGTGCGCCCGTTTCGCCGGCGGGAGTCTCATCGAGGCGATCGTCCTCGAGCCCCGACGCCGTCCCGGCGTCTAGTCTCCGCACATCGCGAAGCGCCCCGTCATCGGCATCCCCACCCCGCTGGAGCGCGCCCGCTGGGCCGTGTGGGATCTCGACGCCGCGCTCGTCGCGGCGAACTACATCGCCGCCGTCCAGCGCGCCGGCGGTCTGGCCGTCCTCGTCCCGCCGGATTCCGAGCACGGTGAGGACGGCCATCAGGTGCTCTCGCTGCTGGACGGGCTGATGTTGATCGGCGGCCCCGACCTCGATCCCACGAGCTACGGCGCCGAACTCCACCCCGAGGCCGAGGAGCGTCAGCCGGCGCGCGACCGGATCGAGATGGCCCTGCTCGCCGCCGCGCGTCGGCGCGCGATCCCGGTGCTCGGCATCTGCCGCGGGATGCAGCTGATCAACGTCCAGGCCGGTGGGACCCTCCACCAGCATGTGCCGGAGATGGTGGGCCACGAACGGCACCGCCTGGACGTCGGCTCGCTCGAGGGCAACGACCACGAGGTGGTGCTGGACGAGGGCTCCCTCGCGGCGCGCGCGGCCGGAGAGCGACGGCACCGCGTCGTCAGCCATCACCATCAGGTGGTCGACAGGGTCGGCTTCGGTCTCGCGGTCACCGGTCGTGACGGCGAGGACGGGGTGCCCGAGGCGGTCGAGTCCACGAACGGAGAGTGGCTGCTCGGCGTGCAGTGGCACCCCGAGGCCGACGACGCGAGCCCCGTCATCGCCGCGCTCGTCGATCGCGCGCGGGGCTGAGCCGGACCACCCCGGTCCTCGGTCCATCTCGCGGCCGCCGACCGGCACCGCGCGCGATGCGTCGCTCAGCACTCGTCCACCGACACGGCGCGAGCGATCGAGCGGACACCATCCACGAGGGCTCGCCGGAAGCCCCTCCCCCCGGCACCGCGAAGCGTTCAACCGCCTTGCGGTCATCTTTAGCGCGAGGGCCGTAGCCTTGCGGCGGTGTTCTTCGTCCACTACGCACTGGCCGAGCTGCGCCGCCGTCGCGGAAGAACGCTCCTCACGGCGCTCGGCCTCGCGGTGGGCGTGGCGCTCGTCGCGATCGTCACCGCCCTGGCGGCGGGCCTCGACCGCGCCCAGGAGGACGTCCTGGCACCGCTGACCGGCCTCGGCACCGACCTGTCGGTCGAGCGTCCCGTGCGGATCACCCAGGACGGCTCCCGCTTCACCCCATCCGCCGGAGGCGCGAACCTGACGGGAGAGGAGCGCGACCTCCTGCTCGAGGAGAACCGCGCCGCGATGATCGAGCTCGACGATCTGGGCGAGCCCGGCGATCGCTTCGAGACCGACGTGTTCATCAGCGGAACGCAACTGAGCTTCCCGGCGGCCCGGGTGGCGCAGGTCGCGCGTCGGGAGGGCGTCGTGGCCGCCGCGGGCGGCCTCACCCTCTCCGCGGTCCACCTCGAGGGGGACGTTCCCGAGGCCGCCCCCGGTCCGGGCGGCGACCGCTTGGGCCCGAGCGCCGTCCTCCGCGGGAACATCGACTTCGAGCCGGCGACCATCTCCGGCGTCGATGTCGCGCATCCGGAACTCGGCGCGGTCGCGCCGAGCCAGATATCGAACGGCCGCTATCTCTCCGAGAGGCGTGCGGCGGCGAGAGCGGAGGTGATCCTCGCGCAGGCCTACGCGCAGCGGAAGAACCTCCGGGTCGGCGACTCGGTCTCGGTCGGCGGGGAGGAGTTCGAGATCGTGGGCCTGTCGGAGCCTCCGCTCGGCGGCCAGGCCACGGACATCTTCGTCGAGCTCGGCCGCCTCCAGGAGGCGGCGGGCCGCGAGGGCCGCGTCAACGTCGTTCGGGCGCGAGCCGAGGACGCGAGCGACGTACCGGCGGTCGCCGAGGACATCGCCGCGACGTTTCCGGGCTCCCAGGTGACCACCGCATCCGAGCTTGCCGACGGCGTCTCCGGGTCGCTGGTGGACGCCGACAACCTGGCGCGCTCACTCGGGACGGCGCTCGCCATCATCGCGATGGCCGCCGCGGTGCTCGTCGCGTGCCTGCTCACGCTGTCGTCGGTCGCCAAGCGCACCCGGGAGCTCGGGACGCTGAAGGCGCTCGGCTGGTCGGGGTGGGCGGTGGTTCGTCAGGTCGCGGGCGAGTCCCTCGCCCAGGGCGTCCTCGGCGGCCTGATCGGCGCGGCTCTGGGCGTGGCCGGGGCGGCCGTCATCACAGCCGTCGGGCCCACGCTCTCGGCGAGCGCCCCGCCGTCCGGTCCGCCGCCGCTCGCGTTCGGCCAGGGCGAGGTCCAGACGTCCGCCGAAGGGGCGCTCGAAGCGCCGATCGACATCCGGCTGGTTCTGCTGGCGATCGGCCTCGCGATCGCCGGTGGGCTCATCGCCGGCGCCGTCGGCGGCCTGCGCGCGGCGCGCCTCCGGCCGGCCGACGCGCTGCGCCACATCGAGTAGGAAACGGAAGGGCATACACCATGTTCCAGCTCCGCGATGTGACGCGAACCTACGGCGACACCTCGGCTGCCGTCCACGCGCTTCGCGGCGTCGACCTCGACATCGACGACGGCGAGATGCTCGTCATCGCGGGCCCGTCCGGCTCCGGGAAGACCACCGTGCTCCAACTCCTCGGCGGGCTCGATCGCGCGACCGCCGGACGCGTCTGTTTCGAGGGACAGGATCTCGGCGAGCTCGGCGACGGCGAGCTCACGCGCCTCCGCCGCGAGGCGTTCGGCTTCGTCTTCCAGCAGTTCAACCTGATCCCCACGCTGACCGCGGCCGAGAACGTCGAGGTGCCGCTCGCCGCGACGGACGCCCCCCGCGCCGAGCGGGAGCACCGCGTCGCCGAACTGCTCGAGAACGTGGGTCTCGGGGACCGCACCCACCACCTGCCGGGCCAGCTTTCGGGCGGCGAGCAGCAGCGTGTCGCGATCGCGCGGGCTCTGGCCAACCGCCCCCGCGTGATCCTGGCCGACGAGCCGACGGGAAACCTCGACAGCTCGACCGGCGCCGAGGTGCTGGACGCCCTACGGCGGCTCAACCGCGACGAGGGGCGCGCCGTCGTGCTGATCAGTCATGACCCCTCCATCGGCGAAGGCGCCCCCCGCCTCGTACGCCTGGCCGACGGGCGCGTCGTCGCGGACAGGAGCCGTGAGGGGACGGACGTTCCTCCCGCCCCGAGGGACGCCGTCCGCGCCCTCGCGGAGGTCGTCGCCCGGGGCGCCGAGCGGGGCTGGGGGCAGCCGCTGGGCGAGGACGACGAGTCGTCCGTCCGCCGCGCCCTCGACGCGGTCGGGCACACCCTGCCGGACAGTGCGCGGCAGGCCGTCGGGGCGCGCGGCTCGCTCACCTACGGGGACGCGGCTCTCGTCGCGGCCGCGATCGAGCCGCGGGTCGATCGCGGCGACTGATTACATCCCCCTGTCACAGACTCCGAGAGGGCAGCCATGGACATCAGCACGCGTCATAACCCCGGTTTCGCCGTCGCCCGGTGCACGCTCGCCGGAGGCGAGTCCTTCCGCGCCGAGGCGGGGGCCATGATGGCCACCTCCGAGGACGTGGACGTCGACGCCAAGATGGAGGGCGGCCTCATGAAGGGGCTCAAGCGCAGCGTGATGGGCGGCGAGTCGATGTTCATCGCGAAGTTCACCGCGCCGCCCGCGGGCGGATGGGTCGAGATCGCCGCCGTGCTACCGGGCGACGTCACGGTCGCCGATGTCTCGGGCGAGCTGTTCATCCAGCGCGGCTCGTACCTGGGCTCCGAGGAGGGCGTCGAGATCGACGCCAAGTGGGGCGGCTTCAAGAACCTGTTCGGCGGCGAGGGGGGCTTTCTGGTGCGCGCCTCCGGTCGCGGGCAGGTGGTCGTGGCCGCCTACGGCGCGCTCGACACCTACGAGCTCGGCGAGGGCCAGAGCATGGTCGTCGACAGCGGTCACATGGTCGCGTACGACCCCAGCGTCACGGTCGACCTGCGCCGGGCGGGCGGTGGAAACCTCAAGGCGCTGAAGAGCGGCGAGGGGTTCGTGTTCCACTTCCTGGGCCCCGGGCGCGTCATGACCCAGACCCGGAACCAGAACGCGCTGATCGGCTGGTTGACCACCGCCCTGCCATTCACCCGCAGCTAGTGCGCCGCCGGGGGGTGTTGACGTCCCCCGCGCCCGAAGAGGACCCCGCGGGGCCGGGACCCGGCGCCATCGGCATGGCGACCCGGGGACGGTGGCGGTTACTCGAGCCTCGTGTACACCCAGTCCGTGGACTCGGCGTTGACGTGACAGGTCCAGCACACGGAGTCCGACGCCAGGAGCGCGTACTCGGCGTCCGGCGAGCTGCGCGAGTACTCCACGAACTGCCAGTCGCCGTGCTCCGGATCGAGGCCCGCCTCCTTGCGCATGATCGCGACGATGGCCGCGTTGTCGCCGCCGCGGCTCCCGGTCTTCGCGACGACCGTTCCGTCGGGGTAGGGGAACGCCTGCGCGCCCTCCGGCGCGATGGTGGCCCGGGTCTGGTTGACGTAGACCTCCTTGACCTCGCCGTGCGGGGCGCTCGCGCTCGGCGGGATGGGCTCGCTGTTGAGCTTCAACCCGTCCTGGTAACCGGCGGTGCAGGGCGGCAGGCCCGGGTCCGGCTCGCGGGGATTATGCTGGTGCGCCGTCGTGGCCGGGGGGGGGGGCGCCGAGGTGGTGTGCCCGTCTGTCGTGGGAGCCTCGTCGCCGCCGCCCCCGCCCTCGCTCCCGCCGCAGGCCACCCCCCCGACGGCGATCGCCGCGGCCAGCGCGCCCATGGCGATGCGTGCATGCGCTCTCATCGCTCGTTCTCCTTCCCGTGAGCCCGTGAGCCGAGGC
>JAUVQP010000121.1 GCA_030598075.1 Miltoncostaeaceae bacterium
CCTGGCCTGAGCAAGGCGTGGAATCAACCATCCAGGTGGGGCTGGACGAACGTCCAGCCCCACCATGGCGCTGTGGGGCTGGGTCGCCGACGACGCGGCGCGTCCGTTTGCAGCCCGCCGGGACCGCGTGAACGGCTCCCGGCGGAGCCGCGCTACAGGGCCTGAACCTGAGCGGCCTGCGGGCCCTTCTGGCCCTCCTGAACGTCGAAGCTGACCCGCTGGCCCTCTTCGAGGTTACGGAAGCCGCTCCCCGCGATGCTGGAGAAGTGGACGAACAGGTCATTGCCGCCGTCGTCGGGCGTGATGAACCCGTACCCCTTCTCGGACGAAAACCATTTCACGACGCCCTCGGGCATGCGCTACTCCTCATCGATCGGGCGGGAAAACAGAATCCACCCCGGAACACAGAGCCCCAGCGTCGTTCCGATCCACGCGCGTGTTGAGTGCCCGGTTTGGGCACGGCCGGCACTCTAGCGCGGCCCGCGGGGTACGCGCAGGGTGAGCCGCGCGTTGTTTCGGTGCCTTGCGTGGCCAGGCAACCCGCCAGGTCCCCCTGAGCCGCTCTCTCGAGCCTCTCCGTTTCCGGGGTCGGCGTGCCCGTGACCCCCGAGACTCCCATCGTGGGGGGTCCGTCCGGCGGAACCGGCCGAGCTGCCGCACCGCGGCTATGCGCGCTGGATGGCCGCCCGAAACGTCCCCAGCGGCAGCGCGATCAGGACGGCCATCAGGAGGTAGAGCACGACCGCAACCCTCGGAAGTGCGAGACCGATGAGGATTGCGACCACGTAGCCGACCAGGCTGGGGGCGAGCGACTCGTCCAGCTCCCGTACCTCCTCGTCAGAGGTGTCGGCCTTGAGGAGACGGCGGTGCCGTGCCGCATAGCGCCAGAGGAGGTTCAAGGAGACGGCGGCCAGAAGCAGCACGATCCCGTAGAGGACAACGGCGACCCGCTCGGCGTCCTGGTCCTCCAGGTACTCCGCGACGAGCCTGGTTGGGAAGGGCAGAAACGAGAGGAAGAAGATCATCAGCAGGTTGAGACGGATGAAGGCGCTGTCGACACGGCTGATGGCGTTGGTGATCGCGTGGTGGCGAAGCCAGAAGGCACCGACGGTGAAGAAGCTGACGAAGTAGGCGAGGTAGGAGGGCCACTCATCGAGAATCGCCTGAAGCAGATCGTCCTCTGCGCCGGCCTTGACCCCGAGATCGAGCACCAGCAGCGTGATGACGATGGCGATCACACCGTCGGTGAAGGCCTCCATGCGCCCCTTGGGGTACTCGCGGATTACCCTCGCCATCAGGGGCTACTACGGTGCGCGCCACGAGATTCCTCGCCCAGGGCGGTAGCTCGTGACGGTATCGCGGGGCCCTCCACCGATTGCTGAGGAGCGCCGACGCCGCCAGATGAGCGGACCTGGCCGGCCGGCTGGTGCGTCGGCGGGACGGGATCCGCGGGCCCGCCTCCTGCCGCTTCAGCGACGGCACCAGCAGGTGATTCAAACCTCCGGTGGTGCGGGGCGCGCGCCCACTGATATGTTCGCCGAAAGGCTCATGGCGGCCTTTGGAGCGGAGCTGAGGAGGGCCCTGACCCACGAGCCGGACCAACTCGCGGTCATTGGCGACCGACTCCAGGAGGCGCTCACCCGCGCCGAGTCGGACGAGAGCCTCCGCGCGGCGCTGCTGGCCGACCCTCGCACGACCCTCGCGGCGGCCGGGGTGCCCTTGCCGCTCGACGGCGAGGTCGAGGCTGCGGAGGGGCCGGGCGGCCGGCTGTTCGTGGGGATCCCGGTGGCCCCCGAGGCGTGCACCGACGTCGAGCTACCGGGCGAGCCGAACGAACGGCCGCATCACCTGGACTGCGGATAGCCGACGCCGGTGAATCAAGCCGCCGACACGCTTCGCACCTGGCTGGTGCACCTCCACGACACGGGGCGCTTCCATGTGGCGCGTGAGGGCCTCGGACTCCGGTTCGAGGTCGCGGCCATGAGCGACGCACTCCAGGGACAGAGCGCAACTCTCTTCCCGCGTCCGGACGGGGGAGACGTTCCCGTCGTCTCGGGCGTCCTCAGCAACCGGCGGTGGTTCGCCGAGGCGGCTGGCGTCGAGCCGCACGAGCTGCTCGGGCACATCGCGCAGGCAACCGAGG
The DNA here is from genome assembly GCA_030598075.1 of Miltoncostaeaceae bacterium. Taxonomy (GTDB): domain Bacteria; phylum Actinomycetota; class Thermoleophilia; order Miltoncostaeales; family Miltoncostaeaceae; genus JARFPS01. The sequence continues at coordinate 2,144 of JAUVQP010000121.1, forward strand.
CACCGACGCCCTGGCTCGAGGTCTCGCCCGACGAGGCGCCGACGCGGGAGGTCGTTCACGAGGGCTCGGACGTCGACCTCACACGGCTCCCCATACCGACCCGCTCGGAGCTCGACGCGGGCCCGTACATCGACTCGGGACTGGTCAGTGCCGCGGACCCGGACACGGGCGCCCAGAACCTGTCCATCCACCGGATCCAACTCCACTCGAAGGACCGTCTCGGCATCCTGATGCTGCCGAGGGACCTCGCTGCACTCTTCCGGGCAGCGGAGTCACGCGGGCACGACCTTCCGGTCGCAATCTCAATCGGCGTCGACCCGATGACCGAGCTCGCCTCCCAGGTGGTCGCCAGACGCGGCGCCCAGGAGCTCGAGGTCGCGGGTGCCCTGCGCGGCGAGCCACTTCGCGTCGTCCGCACGAACACCAGCGAGCTGCGGGTGCCGGCCGACGCCGAGATCACGATCGAGGGGCGCCTTCGGGCACACCGCCGCGCGCTCGAGGGACCCTACGGCGAGTTCAGCCGCTACTACCAGCCCCGGGCCCTGCGCCCGTACATCCAGGTCGACGCGGTGACCCATCGGCGCGATCCGATCTACCGCACGATCTTCTCGTACAGCGTGGAGCATCTGCTGCTCGGCGGGGTCGTCCGAGAAGCGTCGCTGCTCGACCGGCTGCAGGCGTCCACACCTGGCGCCACCGACCTTCGGCTGACGATCGGCGGCAGCTGCCGCTACCGCGCCGTCGTCAAGATGCAGGTCCAGAATCGGGGTGAGGCCAAGAACTGTCTTCTCGCGCTGCTGGGGCTGCACGCCGACATCAAGCACGCGGTCGTCGTCGACGAGGACGTCGACATCGATGACCACACACAGGTGGTCTGGGCGACCACGACCCGCTACCAGGCCGATCAGGACACCGTGATCGTCGCCAACACGCTCGGGTCGGCCATCGACCCCTCGACGGACGACGGGCTGGGGGCCAAGCTCGGAATGGACGCGACCGTCCCGTCCGATCGGCGCGGCCGCTTCACGGTGGCGTTCTCACCCCACGCCTACGACCTTGACGTGCGGCGCCAGTTGCAGAGCGGTGCCGCCGCCGAGTCGGCCCTGCGGGACGCCGTCGGCGAGCCGGCGGAGCCCACCGGCACCTGACCCGCATCGGCGCTCAGTACCGCAGGAAGTGGTCGGCGAACTCGCGCGCGTCGTTCGCCCGCTGGTAGATCGCCCACTCGGAGCGGCGTACGGCGATGAACGACCGGGCGAGGTCGTTGCCGAGGGCCGAGAGCAGGACCCCGTCGGCCTCCAGCGCATCGAGCGCCTCGGCGGGCGTGCGCGGGAGCGCCGCGATGCCGCGCTCCGCGCGCTCGGCGTCCGAGAGGGTCGCGGGGTCGACGCCGACCGGATCCGGGGGCGTCATGCCCCGCTCGATCCCGTCGAGCCCTGCAGCGATGAGCGCACCGAGCGTCATGTACGGGCTCGCGCTCGCGTCTGATGGCTTGTACTCGACGGTGCTCGTTTGCTCCTCGCGGCCGGCGAACGGTGAGCACGCGCGGACGGCTGCCTCGCGGTTGTCGTGGCCCCAGCACCGCCAGGCGCCGGCCCAGGCGCGCGGCACCAGACGGCGATAGGAGCCAGCGCTCGGGGCGGTGATCGCGCAAAGACCCGGCAGGTGCGCCAGGAGGCCCGCGACAAGGCTCCCAGAGATCCGGGAGAGGCCGTGATCGGCGGCCGGGTCGCCGAGAACGTTCCGGTCCTTCCGGTCGCGCAGCGAGAGATGCACGTGTAGACCGTTCCCCGCGCTCCGCTGCCAGGGCTTCGGCGCGACTGATGCAGCGAGTCCCAGCGCGGGGGCGAGGCCGCGGAGCGTTTCGCGCACGAGCACCTGCTCGTCGGCGGCCCGCAGGGCGGGCCCTGGGGCCAGCGCGATCTCGTTCTGGCCGGCCCCGCCCTCGGCGTAGCAGCTCTCGACCCCGATCCCCTGGGCATCCAGCATCGCCAGCAGAGCGTCCATGAAGTCCTGCGACGCGGTCGCGCCCGCCGTCGAGAAGCAGGGACTGCGATCGATCGGCTCCCAACCGGCCGGACCCTCGCGCGCGAGCACGAACTCGCTCTCGAAGCCCGCGACACAGGAGAGGCCGTGATCCGCCAGACGGGACTCCATGCGGCGCAGGAACCCGCGCGGGCACGCCGGCTCGGGGCTTCCGCTCAGGTCGACCATGTCGGCGAGGACCCCCGCGGTCCGCGGCGCGTACGGCAGCAGGCGAAACGTCGTCGGGTCCGGGATCAGGCGCATCTCGCCAACCGGCCCCATCCCCGGGACCTCCGCCAGACCGTCCAGGGCATTCTGCGCCTGCTGGGCGCGGGTGAGCCCGATCCCGCCGACCATCCGCGACCGAAGGGTCGGCGTGGCGGCCGCCTTCGCGCGCACAGTCCCGTCGTTGCCGCACCACAGCACGCGCGTGAGGCGCACGGCGCCCGCGTCGGCCTCGGCGAGCACGCGGTCGATCCCGGCCACGTCGCGGCGCGAATCCATCAAGCCGTCAGGATGCACTTCGCCAAGGACAGCGTTCCTCCCGAGACCTCGGGGGGACAGGCGAGCGGTCCAGGAACCGAACACAGCGGCATGCAGACCGCATTGCCCCCGGCAGGAATCGAACCTGCGACACCGGGTTTAGGAAACCCGCGCTCTATCCACTGAGCTACGAGGGCGCTTCCGCCAGACTAGAGCCCCGGCCGGCGCCGTCAGGGGCTGAGGTAGGGCTCCCAGGTCGACGGACGGCGCGGCGCGGCCACCGAGATGAAGACATCGGGGCGGGGCGTGC
>JAUVQP010000155.1 GCA_030598075.1 Miltoncostaeaceae bacterium
CCGACGAACTCCTCGAGTGAGCGCGGCCGCAACGAGCGGTCCGCGTCGTCCTCGCCGAAGAGGCTCCCGGCCTCGGCCAGCCGCTCGTCCGTCATCGGCGGTGAAGACGCTCAAGCCCGTGACGGATGAGGCCCTCCGGGTCGAGGCCCTCCGGCGCATCGACGAGCGCCTTGTCCGCCTCCTCGGGACGGAAGCCGAGTCCGATGAGCCCCTGGCGTGCCTCCTCGGACGGTCCACCCGCCGCGCCGGCCCCCTCGGGAGAGCCGCCGTTGAGCGCGCTCACGCGGTCCCTCAGCTCAAGCACAACCCGCTCGGCAATGCGCTTGCCGACGCCGGGAGCCTCCTGGATGGCGCGCGAGTCGCCGCGCACCAGGGCGCGCCGAAGGCCCTCGGGCGAGTCCAGGCCGCAGATGGCCAGGGCCAGCCGCGGGCCGACGCCGCTGACGCCGAGCAAGGCGAGGAACAGCGCGCGCTCTTCCGGGGTGGCGAACGCGTAGAGGTCGAGGGCCTCCTCGCGGACGACCAGATGGGCCTCGACCGAGACGGCGTCTCCCACACGGGGCAACGCGGCCAGCGTCGTGGGAGAGGCATGGACCAGGAGGCCCACGCCGCCAACGTCAATGACCACCCCGCCGGCGTCGACGCCGGCGAAGCGACCGCGCACCGAGCGGATCATGCGCCGAGGCTAGCGCGCGTCGCGGATGACCCCCGCCAGCGGCGAGGAGCCGATGTGGCAGATAGCCGCGGCGAGCGCGTCGGCCGCATGGTCGGTTGCCGGACGAGCGCCCGAGAGCCGCTCCACCATGAGGCGCACCTGTCGCTTGTCGGCTCGCCCGTGGCCGGTCACGGCAGCCTTGATCGTTGTCGGCGAGTACTCCGTGACCGCGATGGTGGCCGTGGCGACGCCCGCGAGTATCGCGCCGCGGGCCTCGGCCATCCCCATGGCCGAGGTGCTCACCGGATGGACGAACCACGACTCGATGGCCGCCGATTGGATGGCGTGACGCTCCGCCAGCTCGCTGATGGCACGGTGAAGGGCGGCGAGCCGCTCGGCGTGCGGTGTGCGCGGCGAGGTTCGGATGGTGCCGAGATCGAGAACATCGAGGCGTCGCGCCGGCCCGGACTCCAGCACCGCGTATCCGGTCGAGGCCAGACCGGGATCGATGCCGAGCACCGCGCCGGAGGCGGACGGCGGATCAGCCGGCGACAACCTGGAGGACCTCCTCCGGGATATCGAAGTTCGCGTAGACACCCTGGACGTCGTCGTTCTCCTCGAGTTCGTCGACGAGGCGGAGAACCTGGCGGGCCTCCTTCTCGCCGGGAGCGATCGTGACCTTCGGGATCATGGTGAGTTCGGCGGACGCGTATGCGATACCTGCTTTTTCGAGCGCCTCGCGCACCGCCATGAACTCGCTCGGGTCGGCGGTCACCTGCCACATCGAGCCGTCCTCGGCGACGTCTTCCGCTCCTCCGTCGAGGGCGGTCTCGAGCAGCGCCTCCTCGTCGACCCCCCCGCCCTCGACCATGATCACGCCCTTGCGGTCGAACTGCCACGCGACGCTTCCGGGGGTGCCCAGCGAACCGCCGTTCCTTGTGAAGATCGATCGGAGATCCGACGCGGTGCGGTTGCGGTTGTCCGTGAGCGTGGTGCAGTAGACGGCGACACCGCCGGGCGCGTAGCCCTCGTAGCTCATGGCGTCGTAGGACTCGCCCGCCGCGCCGCCCGCGCCGCGCCGGATCGCCCGCTCGATGTTGTCCTTGGGCATCGAGTTGTCGCGCGCTTTCTGGATCGCGGTGGTCAGTGCGGCGTTCGTGACGGGGTCGGGGCCCCCCTCCTTCGCCGCGACGATGATCGCGCGCGCCAGCTTCGAGAAGAGCTGACCGCGCTTCGCGTCCGCGGCGCCTTTCTTGCGCTTGATGGTGGACCACTTGCTATGCCCGGACACGGACACCTCCTGGCTCGCCGGACTCGGTGGGAAGAGGCAGGGCCCATGCGCGTGCGTCCTCGACGAACGCTGCGTGCAGACGTCGATCCGGTGTCAGCTCGGGGTGGAAGGCCGTGGCCCAGATGTGCCCCTGGCGCACCGCGACGGGATCCCCGCCAAGCAGGGCGAGCACCTCGACTCCGTCGCCGACCGAGACGACGCGCGGGGCCCGGACGAAAACCCCCACCATGGGGTCGCCCTCGATCGACGGCAGGTCGACCGGCGCCTCGAAGGATGCGGTCTGACGCCCGTAGGCGTTGCGACGTACCGCGATGCGGAGACCCCCGACGAGCGGCTCCCGCCGGCCGTCCACGACGTCGGCGAGGGCGATGAGCCCGGCGCACGTGCCGAAGGTCGGAGTGCCCGCGGCGACCATCCCGCGCAACTCGGGGAGCAGGCCGCCCCGAGGAGCGAGCAGACGCAGCGTCGTCGTCTCGCCACCGGGAAGAACCAGCCCATGAAGTCCGGCGAGATCGTCCGGCGCACGCACCTCCGACGGCTCCGCGCCCACCGCCGCCAGAGCCGCGACATGCTCGGCCACGCCCCCGTGCAGAGCCAGCACCCCGACTCGCGGACGCCAAGACGAGGCCGACTCGCTCACCAGCCGCGCGTCTGGAGCAGCTCGCCCTCCTCGAGGAGCCCCATATCGAGGCCCGGCATCGCCTCCTTGAGCCCCGTGGAGGCGCGAGCGATCGCGTCGGGATCCTCGAAGTGAGCCACCGCGTCGACCACCGCGCGCGCCCGGGCGGATGGATCCTCGCTCTTGAAGATGCCGCTTCCGACAAAGACGCCATCGGCGCCGAGCTGCATCATGAGCGCGGCGTCCGCGGGCGTGGCGACTCCCCCCGCGCTGAAGTTGACGACCGGGAGACGGCCCTCCGCGGCGACCCTCCGGACCAGCTCGACCGGCGCGCGCAGCTCCTTGGCCTCGGCGAAGAGCTCGTCGGAGCGCGCGCCGCCGAGGCGGGCGATCCCGGATCGGATCGACCTCAGGTGGCGGACCGCCTCCACGACGTTCCCGGTTCCGGCCTCACCCTTCGTCCGGACCATCGACGCCCCCTCGGCGATCCGGCGAAGGGCCTCGCCCAGATCTGTCGCCCCGCAGACGAACGGAACGCGAAAGCGCGACTTGTCCACGTGATGGGCGTCGTCGGCCGGAGTGAGAACCTCGCTCTCGTCGACGAAGTCGACCTCGAGCGACTGGAGCACCTGGGCCTCGACGAAGTGCCCGATGCGGCACTTCGCCATCACCGGCACCGAGACGGCCTCTTGAATTCCGCGGACGATCTCCGGGTCGGCCATGCGCGCCACGCCTCCGGACGCACGAATATCGGCCGGAATGCGCTCGAGCGCCATCACGGCGCACGCTCCGGCATCCTCGGCGATACGCGCCTGGTCAGGCGTGGTCACATCCATGATCACGCCGCCCTTCAACATCTGGGCGAGCCCCGCCTTCACGCGGGGCGTTCCGGTGGTGCCAGCGGGCTCGGTCACGCGGGTCCTCGGTCAGTTTCGACCGAGTTTAGTCGACGCGCGCCACCTGCTAGTGCCGTGTCAGGGAACCATGGCGTGTTCTGGCCGCGAAAACCCCGCGGGGCAAGGACGCAGCGTCATCGCCATGGTTGAGCCCATGGCGATGACCGAGGACACCGCATCCC
>JAUVQP010000143.1 GCA_030598075.1 Miltoncostaeaceae bacterium
AGCGGAGGCATCGGAACGGTGTGGGCAGGAACGGGCAGCCCGAGGTGTAAGCGACCTGGGAACGGGTCGGCGGCGCGTGGCCGTCGCCTTGGACCAGGAGCGCTCGCTGCCCTCGCTGAAGACTCTCGCCGTCGCCGGCCTTCTCACCGCCATCGGGATCGGCTACATCGGCCCCGTCAACGCCTATCTGGACCAGAAGGCGGAACTGGGCCGCGAGCGGTTGCGGCTCGCCGAGCTGGAGCGGGAGCGGGGCCGTGTGTCGGGGCTGATCGAGGCCCTCGACCAGCCGGCGGTGCTCGAGGCGCGCGCGCGGGAGCTCGGACTGGTGCGGCCGAACGAGCTTCCCTTCGTGGTGAGCGGACTCGGCCCGTCTTCGGCCGGCGGCGGCGATGACGCCGGCGGGAGCGAGGGGCGGCCGGAGCGCGGTCGCTGAGGCTGACCGGCGCTCGGTGGAGGCCCTGCTCGGGCGCGCCAGCACCACCGACTTTCGGGTTGTCATGCGGTGCCCCCACGGGGCTCCCGCGGTGCTCGCCAACGAGGCTCGCGACCGCAACGGCAGGCCGTTTCCCACCCGCAACTGGCTCGCCTGCCGTGCGCTGGTCACCGGTGTGAGCCGACTCGAGGCGGCCGGCGGGGCCCGGGCGCTCGGCGCCGCCGCCGAGCTGGACCGGGATCTCCATCGGGCCCAGCTCCGCCACGCCGAGCTTCACGACGGCCACCTTGTTGCCGGCGCGACCTCTCCCTCGCACGTCAAATGCCTGCACGCTCATCTCGCGTTCGCCCTCGCCGAGGGCGGGACGCCTGTCGGCGACAGCATCTGGAGCCAGGCGAAGCTCCGCTGGCCAGACCGCTGCTGCGTCGCCGGCGTGGGGTCCGCGTGACGACGGACCCGTCGACCGCCGTCGCGGCCGCTCGGTTCCAATGGGATGAGGGGCTGCGGAGGCTCTCGGAGGCCACGCTCGACGCGCAGCGACGGGGCGTAATCGACGCGGTCCGCGTGGAACTCCGGCGCCGTCTTGGTCAGACCTTCACGATGGGCGAGTTGGCCGACGTCTACGGTGGGTCCGGCGGCTGGTACCTCGATCTCGCGGCGCGGACGGCGCCGAAGCACCCCGAGTCGTGGGACCCGGCCGTGGCGCTCGACGCCGCCTTCGCCCTCCACGCGCGCGGCGCGAGCGACGCTCGCCGATGACGGACCCAGACCGGAGCGCGCAGAGCCGCCGCGGTCCCGACCGCGGCGGCGCACGAGCGCCCCGGCGGCGAGGTGTGCCGATCGTGATCGCCCTGGCGGCGGCGCTCATCGCGCTCGGCGGCGGCATCGCCATCGGCTACGCCGTGCGCGGCGAGCCGCCGCCCGCGTCACTTCAGACGGTCGAGCGGGAGGTCCCGGTCGTGACCGTCACCGTGCCGTCGCGGGGTGGCTCTTAGAGGCTGCTTCAGAATGAAGGGCCACGACCGTCTGCGGGCTGCAAAGCGTCGCGATGCGGCGTCATCACTTGGGGCGATGCCCGACGGCATCGCACACTCCGTGCCTGCTTGCCTCGCCCGGTTGTCCAAGGCTGTCGGCCGCGGCTCATTCTGAGACAGGCTCTAGCCGCGAGGGCGGCCGGGTGGCGGCGCCGTCCACTCGGCGGCGAGCCCGGACGAGGATGTCTCTCCGCGCTCGATGAGCGCGTGGATCTCGGGCAGCGCCTCCCGGCGCAGGTAGACGTGGCGCTGACCGACGCTCGGCTTCTCGCCCAGCAGGCCCGCCCGAACGAGCGCCTCACCGATCGTCAGCGCGTCGGCTCGCTCGTCCGGCGCCGCGCCCCGATAGATGTGGTCGAACTCGGTGTGGTGCCCGACGCCGACCTTCTTCATGCGGAGCATCCGGCGAAGGACCCTCCTGGCATGGCGCCGCCGCGGACACGGGTCGTCCTCGATCGCCAGGCTTGGCTCGGTCCTTGGCGCGGTGGCCGGCGTGCCGTTGCACCCCCACTCACGAAGCAGGCCGACCAACGCGGCGGGTGGTGACTCGACCGACTGTCCGTGCTCCGCGAGCGCCAGCGCGACGCGGACCGGATGGACGCCTGTGGCCGCGGCGAGGCCGCGAAGCCCGTCCGCCCTTCGCTCCACGCCGAGCGGTCCGAGCGAGACGAGGGGTCCGCTCGGCCGGACGCTCTCCGGAAGCCGCGCGACGCGCACCCGGGCATCGTCAGGATGCCGGTGGGTGAGGACGCTCAGCGCGCGCTCCGGGTCGAGATCCCGCCCGGCCAGCACGAGCAGGCCATCCCAGTCGTGCAGGCTCAGCGCGTCCGCGCGGGCTCCGGCGTCGATCGCCGCGGCGAGGCTCCGGCCGAGCGCCGTCGCGGGGCCCCGTGGACGAAACTCGATCGCGCTCTCGGTTCTCGACGGCAGCGCCCAGGCCGGAGCGCCGTCCTCGGTTGCGCCCAGCCACACCCAGAGCGTGTAGGCCCGATGGTGTTGGTCGCGGGCCGACGCATCGAGGGTCTCGCGAACCGCCGCCGCGGGCTCGCCGCGAGCCCACGAGAGCAGCCCGGACGCGACCGTGGCGGGCTCACGGGCTAGATCTCCCGCGCTGACGCCTGCCCGTGCCACCGTTCCACGGTAGCGCGACCCGATCCGACCCTCCTCCGCTCCACGCACTCTGCGTTGGTCCGGTACGCCCACGAGAGCACTTCCGCGATGAGCGTGTAGAGCTCCGGTGGGATCTCGGTGCCGATGTCGAGTGCGGTGAGCGTGTCGATGAGGTCGGGATCCTCGCGCAGCGGGATGCCGTGCTCGCGCGCGGCTGCGAGGGTGCGCTGGGCGGTCGTCTCCGTCCCGGCCGCGGCCACCCTCGTTGCGTCGTCCGTATCCGGCTCGTGGCGCCGCGCCGCCGAGGCGCGCGGGGGTTGCTCGCCGCGCGTCATGCCGACAGGTCCAGGCCGCTCGCGGGAGGAGGCGGGATCAAGCCCGTCGTCCCGTCGCGCCGGAGGGGCTCGACGCTGACGGTCGGGCGCCCCACCCCGATTCCGCGAAGCCCTCGCTCCAGGCCGCCGATCCGGGCGGCCGCGAGGCGCTGTGCCTCCGGCCGTGCCACGCGAACGACGGCGTTCACGCCGTCGCGCGCGACCGCGGCGTCGATCACGACGGGGCCGAGCGCCGAGAGATGGAGCAGAAACACGAGCCTCTGCCCCTTCCCTCCGCGCTCCGCCGTGTCTCTGTGCTCGGCATCCGGCGCCACCCGGATCTCGGCCGTGTCCCCTCCGGGAAGCGGGAGTTGAAAGTAGCTTCCGCCGTCCGCGCCGAACGAGGCGGTGGGCGCCGCCGCCGCCAGGGCCTGGGCCCCCACCGCGTCCGCCGCGGTTGCCGCTGCGCGCGCGAGCATCGCTTCCGCGGTTGGGTGGGCCGCGATCTGAAGCAGCAGAGACCGCACCGATGAGCTCTCGGGGGAGCGTGCGCCGGCCCCGCGTGCGCCGCTCGCCGTCCCAAGGTCTGCCAGCGCGCGTCGCAATGCCTCCGGTTGGCCTTCGACCGCCCGCCGGGCCACGGTCGTCGCGACCGCGTGCAGCATGTCCACCAACTGGGCGAGGGACGCTGCGTGCGGTGCGGTCGAAGATGGGGACGGAGGTTTGCCCGTCGCGCCGGCGCCGCTGATCGCCTGCCGGGCCAGGCTCAGGACCGTTGCCAGCGCGCGCCCGATGGGAACTCCCTCGAGGAGGGCGGCAAGGCCCGCGACGCTGCCCGGGGATGTCGGAAGCCCCCGCGCGGCGAGGCGGGCGAACGACGCCGCCTGGGCCGGCGTCTTGACGCCCGCCGAGGCGGCGCGTGCACCCAGCGTGCCCGCCTCGGCAGGGGATCGGGGCGACAGTCCCAGCTCAGCGGCGGCGGCCAAGAGCGCGCGAGCCGCCGTGGCCGGAAGGCCGGCGTCGGTCAGCGCCGTCGGCTGCGCGGCGGCCGGTGTCGCGCCGGGCGCCTCTCGGAGCACGATGCGACCCGGCGTGGCCTCGACGACCACGAGGCGCAACGATTCGCCCGGCACCAG
>JAUVQP010000017.1 GCA_030598075.1 Miltoncostaeaceae bacterium
GTGCACGGCCCGAACGAACGACGCCACGCGATCGAGGTCCTTGTCGCCGGGTGAGCGCTCGACGCCGCTCGACACGTCGACGTGGGTCGGCCCCACAATCCGGACCGCGTCGGCCACGTTCTCGGGCGTCAGACCGCCGGCGAGCACGAACGGCCGGCCGAGCGGCCGGCGCTCGACGAGATCCCAAGCGAAGCGGATCCCCGTGCCGCCATGCACGCCGGGCACCTTGGCGTCGAGGAGCACCAGGTCGGCCGCGCTGTCGCGCGCGGCGTCGAGGGCGGCCACACCGTCGACGCCGAACGCCTGTATGACGGGCACCCCCGCGGCGGCGCGAACGGCTTCAGGATCGACGTCTCCATGGAGTTGCAGGTGCGTCAGTCCGATCGCCCTCACCAGCGCGCCGCACGTCGCCGGATCCGGATCGACGACGACGCCGACCCGCGCGACCGAGCCCGGCAGGGGGTCGAGAACCTCGCGCGCTCGCTCCGCGTCGACGGCCCGAGGGGTACCCGGCACGAGCACGACGCCGACGGCCCACACGCCGAGTTCCGCGCAGGCCGTGGCCTGGGCCGGACTGGTCAGCCCGCAGATCTTGATGGCCGGGCTGCTCACGCCCGCAGCTTCGCGATGTCCGGTGCCGTCCAGGTGGGGATGAAGAGCCGAACGGTCGTTCCCGAGCCCGGAGCGCTCTGCACGTCGAACCTTCCGCCCAGCACCTGGGCTCGGTCGCGCATGCCCCGCAGCCCCACCCTGCTCTTGGGTCCGGGCTCGCGCGAGGGCAGCACCGTTGACGGGTCGAAGCCGGAGCCGTCGTCGCTCACGACCAGCTCGACTCCGTCCCCCAGCTGCCGCAGGAGGACCTCGACACGCGATGCCCCACCATGCCGATGGGCGTTGCTGAGCGCCTCTTGGAGAACGCGGTAGAAGGTGATGCGCTGGCTGATCGAGACACCGTTGACGGGGAACTCGCCCGAGACCTTCATGTCGACTTGGGCGTCGCCCCGCGCCTCGACCGCCACGGTGGCGTCGCGAAGGATGTCATCGAGCGCACGATCCTCGAACTGCGCCGGGCGCAGGTGGCCGATGAGCTCCCGCATCTCGTGCAGCGCGCCTCCGAGCGTCTCGTAGATTCGCGCCAGGGCCGGGCGCAGCTCGGCGGGGAGCTGCCCCCCGGCCACCGCCACCTCGTCGAGGTCCGCCTCGATCAGCTGCACCTCCAGCAGCGCAACCGAGAGTTGCTGGGTGGGACCATCGTGGATGTCCAAGCCGATGCGACCCATCATGCGTTCATCAGCCTCGAGGATCTGGGCCATCGCCAACTCCAGATCGCCCCGCAGCCGGGCGATCTCCAGGAGGCCTCCCGCACGCGCCGCGGCGATGCGCGCGCCCCGAAGACCGTCGGGTTGCGCCTCGCCGGCACCGCCTCCGACCACGACGAGGGCGCCCGTCACCCCGCCGGGAGGGGCGAGCGGCATGCAGAGCGCGGGCCAGCCCAGCGTTGATACGGGCAGCTCGACCTCGTCGCCGCCCGACATCGCGCGCAGCACCTCCTCGCAGCCGCCGTCGTCGAGGGTCGCGGCCACGCTGTCGGGAACGCCGACCGACGCCGTGACCCGTGGCGCGCCCTGGCGGTCCAGAGACACGATCAGCCCGCCCTCGGCTTGCAACACGCGAGTCGCGGCCGACGTCAGCGCACGGAGCGCGCTCAACGTATCGGTATCTGATCCGCTTACTCGCGCTATCGCGTCGAGGGCCTCCGCCACATCCGAAACGGAGGGATCCTTGGGGCTGACCATTGCAAGAATCCTACCCTTCCCTGCAACGGGGCTCCCCCCGCCGTTCGAACCGTCCTATACCTCCTGTCAACCGCGAACTACCAGCACGACTAGGCCCTGTCTTTTCGCCGTGGCGTAGTGTCTCCGCAGTCGTTCACGGTGGCCCGACCGAGAGCGTCGAGGGGGGAGGCGAGACCTCACATGGTGCGCGTGCTTCTGGCTGATGACAATGCCCGGTTTCGGTCTCTGCTTCGACGGTTCCTCGAGCGCGACCCCGACATCGCGGTGGTGGCCGAGGCCGCAAACGGCGCCGAAGCGCTCGACCTCACCGCCGAGCACGGTCCCGACGTCGTCCTGATGGACGTCTCGATGCCGGGGCTCGACGGCCTGGAGGCGACCTTCGCGATCAAGGAGCGGTCCCCCAACGTGACGGTGCTGATGCTTTCGGTGGGAGACAAGGAGCAGGAGATCGCCGCGGGGCTTGCGAGCGGCGCCTCGGAGTACCTCACCAAGGGTGGCTCCGCCGGCGACATCGCGAGCGCGATCAAGCGCCACGGCGAGCCTCCTGGGCGTACCACACCGGCCCCCGGCTAGCGCCTCGGCCGAGAGCTCCGCCGTGCGTGCGGACGTGACGGAGCACGAGCCTCTCCCTCTACCCCGCCCGGGGTTCCGCGCCCGGTCTCGCCGCCGACGCGTCCACGCGCTGAAACAACTTGACGCCGGCCTCGTCCAGCACGAGGTCCCATTGCGGGTCCCTCTCGACCGCCTCGACCCCGAGGTCGTGCTCGACCGGCCGCAGCGTCCGACGAACGCGAAGCTCGGGATCGGCTCGGGAGCCGACAAGAATCCACTCGGCGTCGTCGATCAGCGGGAAAAGGTGAATGCGCTCGCGGTCGGACAGATGAGCGCCCGGCGCGTTCGAGGCCGAGACGGGAACACCGGGCGGAATCAGCGAGACCGCGCGGGCCATGGCCCGCGCGTGCTCGTCGGCCACAAAGCGGTGATGGGCGCTGCCGTTGTAGCCGAGCGGTATCGCCGCCCACACCGGCAGCGGCCCGAGCAGGAAACCGGCCGCCACACCCGCGCCCACGACGAGGGCCGCGGCCCGCCCGGGCGGGCCGAGCGCCCGGCGCGCCAGCGCCGCACCATCCCACGCGCGTAGCCGGGCCAAGCCGAGCGTCGCGCTCGCGACGACGAAGGGGGCGATGACGGCCGCGTAGTGGAACTCGATGCTCTGCGGGGGGCCCGACGACGCGAGCAGGTTGACGAGCAATTGGGGCAGCGCCCCCGCCAACAGCAGCGGAGCGAGCAACGACAGCGCGAGAAGCGGAAGGACGAGCAGGAGGACGTAAAGCGCTCTGCCCGGCGTCGCCAGAACCTCCGCGACGTCCCAGGGGCGAGTGAGCAGCGCGAGCAGAACCCCTCCCTCGCCATCGCCGAGCGCCTCGTAGCGTCGGATTTGCGGCGCGCCCCCCGTGAGCGAGAAACGGGGCAGGATGACGGCCACCGCCACGATCACCCAGGTCGCGGCGGCGGCGGCCATGACGGCCGCCGCCCGACGCCGCTCGGGGTGGCGCACGGCCATCCACAGGGCGAGCATGACGAGCGCGAGCCCGACCTGCTCTTGGGTAAGGGCCGCCAGCGTCCCCGCGACGGCCAGAACGGTGTAGCGACCCGTCTCGGCCGCCCAGATGCACAGCGCGAGGAGGGGCGCGGCCAGCGTGACGGGGTGAAAGTCGAACAGCGTCGCGAACTGAAGCGGCGGGTAGAGCAGGTACGCCGCAGCGGCGGCGACCGCCAGGCGGTCGTCCGCGAGCCAGAGTCGGCCCAGCCAGAAGATGGGCACCGCGCCCAGCGCGACGATGATGGCCTGCGCCACGAGCAGCGCCTCGGGGCTCGACCAAGCCGCGTGGAGCGGCGCGAAGATGACCAGGATCGGATCGGCGTGAGCGCCGAGGCGGGAGAACTGCTCGCCGCCCACCTCGGTCGATTCGAGGAGGTGCCCCTGGGTGGTGCTCCAGACGGCCTGCACCATGTTGCCGAGGTCAAACCGACCGGTGCCGAAGGCTCGGTGCCGCTCGACCGACAGCCAGGCGAAAACGATCGCGTACACCGCGACAAGGCCCCCGACGACGATCGACGCCGGTCGCACGCGGCGGGCGGCGCCCCACGCCCCATCTCTTCGCACGACGGACACTCTAGTGCCCGCCGTCCGCCCGCGAGTCGAGGCGGGGCCGCCCTGCGTCGGCGCCCGGCGTCGGCGTTCGTGAAGCCCGGCGCGAGCCGCTAGGCTGGTCGCGGCCGTCAAGAGCCGCTCCAGATGAGCCGATTCTCCCTGTGATGGCCACGCAGAAGGTGCCCGAAGACGTCGCCACACCCAAGCCGCCCCTTCGGGTGGCGATCGCCGACGACCATCGGCTGATGCTGGACGGCATCAAGCGCGCCCTCGAGACGGCGCCCGATATCAAGGTCGTCGGAGAAGCCATGACCGGCGAGGAGATGCTGTCCATCGTGCCGCGCGTCCGCCCGGACGTGGTCATCCTCGATCTGCGCATGCCGAAGGGCGATGGCATGTCCACGCTCTCGAAGATGCGCAAGGAGCACCCGGACGTCAAGGTCATCATCCTCTCGATGTTCGAGGACTCCGAGCACATCGACCAGGCGCTCGGGCAGGGCGCCGCCGGGTACGTCGTCAAGTCGATCAACCCGCTCGACCTTCCGTCGACGATCCGCCAAGTCGTCGAGGGAACCGTCTACCACCCCCGGGCCGGGGGTGGGGACGGCGAGCCCAAGGCCACGCCGGGCGGCCTCACGGACCGCGAGCTGAGCATCCTGCGGCTGGTCGCCGAAGGCCTCTCGAACCTCGACATCGCAAGCCAGCTGTACGTCACCGAGCAGACGGTGAAGTTCCATCTCTCGAACATCTACCGGAAGCTCAGCGTGTCAAACCGCACCGAGGCCACGCGCTTCGCGTACAGAAACGGCCTGATCGAATAGCTTTCCGGCGCTCGGCGCGCCGGCCGTCGTCCCCATGTGCCAATATCGAGCCGTGCCGAGCTCGAGCGACGCCACATGGGAGCCTTCGGGCGAGGATGGCGAACCTTCCCCGCATCCGCCGCGCCGGCGCGAGCCAGGAGCCGTCCGACGACGTTGTTGAGCTGGGCGGTCCGGACGTTCAGCGCATCGAGGCGCACGGCCTCACCTGGCTGAACATCGAGGCCCCGACCGAGATCGAGACCGCGTGGCTCGCCGAGCGCTACGACTTTCACTCGCTCGACTACGAGGACGTCCTCTCGCGCAGACGCCAGCGCCCCAAGATCGACGAGTACGACGAATACGTCTTCCTCGTCCTCTACTTCCCGCGCTTCGACAAGGGCACCGGCCGGCTTCAGGGCGCGGAACTGAACGTGTTCGTCTCGGACAACCTGCTCATCACGCTCCCGAAGGAGCCGCTCAAGCCGCTGGACGCGTTCTGGTCGCGATGCAACTCGCGCGAGGACGAGCGGGACCGGTACATGCGGCAGGGCGCCGGCTATCTGCTCTACGAGATCGTCGACGCCCTCTACGACTACTGCTTCCCGATCCTCGACAAGATCGGCTTCAAGCTCGACGCGCTGGAAGACGCCATGTTCGACGGCCAGTCCGATGAGGCCGTCCGCGACATCTCCAACGTCAAGCAAGAGATCATCAACTACCGCAAGACGATCAAGCCGCAGCGCCCGACGCTCCGCATGCTCGAGCGGAGCACCCAACGCTACGCACCGCAGGACCTCGAGCTCTACTTCGACGACATCGTCGACAAGAGCGAGCGAATCTGGGACCTCTTGGAGGGCTACAAGGAGATGGCGGAGGCGCTCGAGGCGACCAACGAGTCGCTGATCACGCACCGGCTCAACGAGATCATCAAGGTGCTCACGATGCTCTCGGCGGTCGTGCTCCCGCTGAGTCTGATCGCCGCCTTCTACGGCATGAACATCGACACGCTGCCCCTCTCGAGCCACGGCTGGTGGTCCTTCCTCTTCACCATCGGCATCATGGTCGCGCTGGCCGGCAGCATGATCGCCTGGTTCCGCCGGAAGGGCTGGCTCTGACGACCGGGGGGCGACGTCCGGGCCCGTCCATCGTGTGGGCGCCGTGGCGCATGCCCTACGTGGCTGATGAGCACGAGGGGAGGGGCGAGCGGCCGGGGTGCGTGCTGTGCGATCTGCACACCCAAGTGGACGACGAGCTGGCGCTGGTCCTGTACCGTGGCCGCCGCGCGTACATCGTGATGAATCTGTACCCGTACAACAACGGTCATGTCATGGCCGTTCCGTACGACCACGTCGGCTCGCTTCAGGATCTTCCGCCCGAGACGCAAGGCGAGATGATGGCGCTGATCACGCGCGCCCAAGAGGCGATCGACTCGACCATGACACCACAGGGCTACAACGTCGGGATGAACCAAGGCGCCGCGGCGGGCGCCGGCATCGTCGACCACCTGCACATGCACCTCGTGCCGCGCTGGGTGGGCGACACGAACTTCATGCCGGCCCTTGGCGACACGCGCGTCATTCCGCAGCACATCGAGGAGACCTACGCCATGTTGCGCCGGGCGCTCTCCAGCGCAGGAGATGACGGATGATCGACCCGGGCGTCTTCAAGGCGTACGACGTGCGCGGCGTTTACGAGAGCGAGCTCGACGAGGAGGGCGCCGAGGCGATCGGACGCGCCTTCGTCGGGGTGACCGGGGCCCAGCGCGTGGTGGTCGGCTACGACACCCGCCTCAGCTCGCCCACGATGGCGGACCGCTTCGTGGCCGGCGTCGCCTCGACGGGATCCCAGGTCACCGAGCTTGGCCTCGCAGCCACCGAGATGGTCTACTTCGCGGTCGCGGAGGGTGGCTACGACGGGGGCGCGGCCATCACCGCCAGCCACAACCCACCCCGCTACACGGGCATGAAGCTGGTGATCGAGGGCGCCGTCCCGCTCTCCGGGGACACGGGCATCGCGGAGGTCGGGCGCCTCGCCATGGCCGGAGAGCCGCCGCCCGCCGCCCGGGCGGGCGACCGCAGCCGGGACGACGAGCTCCTACCGCGGTTCGTCGACGCCTGCATGGGATTCGTCGACCCCGGAAAGATCTCGGGCCTGCGCGTCGTCTTCGACGCGGCCAACGGCATGGCGGGCATGTACCTGCCACCGGTCCTCGATCGTCTTCGCATCGACGCCGTGCCGTTCTTTCTCGATCTGGACGGGCGCTTCCCCAACCACGAGCCGAACCCGCTCCTGCCGAAGAACCGCGAGTTCATAGAGGCCAAGGTGCTCGAGGAAGGGGCGGACCTCGGCGTGGCGTTCGACGGCGACGCCGATCGGTGCTTCTTCATCGACGACGCCGGCCAGTTCGTCCCCGGAGACTTCCTCACCGCGCTGCTCGCCGAGCACCTCCTCTCCCGACATGGTCCGGCGGCGGTGGTCTACGACCTACGGGCGTCGTGGGCCGTGCGCGACAGGATCGCGGCGGCCGGCGGCACGCCGATCGAACACCGCGTCGGACACGCCTTCATGAAGCGCCGTATGCGCGAGGCCAACGCCCTCTTCGGGGGCGAGGTCAGCGGGCACTACTACTTCCGCGAGTTCTCGTTCGCCGACACGGGACTGGTGCCCGCCTTGCTCGTTCTCGAGCTCGTCAGCCGGGCCGGTCGGCCGCTGTCCGAGCTCGTGGCCGACCTGAGGCAGCGCTACCACATCAGCGGCGAGATCAACTCGACCGTCGACGACGCGCCCGCCGCGATCGAGCGGCTCCGCAGCCGCTACCCCGACGGGCGGCACGCCGAGCTCGACGGGCTCTCCGTGACCTACGACGACTGGCACTTCAACGTGCGCCCCTCGAACACCGAGCCCCTGCTCCGCCTCAACCTGGAGTCCCTCCGCTCCCAGCGAGACATGGAGCGGCGCCGGGACGAGGTGCTCGCGGTCATTCGCCAGTAGCCTCGCCAGGTGGTGGATCAGCCCGAGGCGCTCCGGATCCGCGAGCTCGGCGTCCGCTACCACGGCGGCCCCGAGCGCGCCGTGCGCGATGTCTCGCTCACCCTCCCGGCCGGCGCGGGGATCATCGTGTCGGGAGGACCCGGCGCGGGCAAGACGAGCCTCGTCCGTGCCCTGCTCGGGCTCACCGCGTACTCGGGGGAGGTTGGCCTGCTCGATGGAGCGCCATCCGATGCCTCGGTCCGGCGTCGCGTCGGCTTCGGGCCGCAGGCGGCCAATTTCGCCGCGGGCATGACCCCCCGCCGGACCCTCGGTCTGGTCGCGCGGCTCCGCGGCCTCTCGCCCACGGAGGAGCTGACGTGGCTCGCTCGGGCCGGGTTGACCGAGGACCGGTGGGACCGATCCGTCGACCCGGATAGCTCGGCGTCCCGGCGGCTCTCGCTGGCGCTTGGGTTCATGGGGAGGCCGGAGCTTGTCGTCCTCGACGACCCCCCGTACGACGAGATGACAGAGGCGCTGATCGCCGGTGCCAGGGCGGATGGGTCCGCCGTCCTGGCCGCCGTCACAGATCCCTGGCCCGAGCTTCTCGACGCGGTCGACGGAGCCGAAGTGACGCTCGTCGCGGGCTCGCCGGCGTGAGCGCATTCCCGACGGCGATGGCCCTGGCGGCCCGCCTGGCGCGGCGGGGCTGGCTCCGCGGCGCACTGGCGCTCGGATTGCTCGCCGTGGCCGTCATCGCCATCGGGTCGGCGCTCGCCGGCTCGGCGGACCGAGACACCCTCCAGCGCGGCATGGCCGAGCTGCTCGTGATCGGCGGGATCGTCGTGGCCGTCGGGCTCGGCAGCACCGCGCTCAACCGAGACTCGGACAGCGGGCATCACGGGCTGCTGGTCGCCGCGGGCCTCCACCGCCCGCGGCTCGTCGCGGAGGTCCTGCTGGCGCGGACGGGGCTCCTCGTGGGCGTTCTCGCGGCCTGGGGGCTGGCGGGGCAGCTCGCGAGCCTCGCGCTCGGTCTCGGCCCGGATGGGCCGCTCGCGCTTCACACCCTCGCGATGATGGAGACCCAGGCGCTGGTCCTGCTGGCCGCCGCCGCGGCGAGCTCGGTCGTGGGCCCGGGTGCCAGCGCCGTCGTCGGCGTCGCCGTCTTCACGTTCGCCCAGGCGATCGTCAACCTGAAGGCGGCGGCTGACGAGGACCTGCTCGGCACCGCGGGCCGCGCCGTCGGTGCCACGTACGCCCTCCTGCCACGCACGGTGACCTCCCCGATGATCGCGGATCTCCAGGCGCGCGATCAGGCCGGCATCGCCGCACCTCAGATCGACATCAACGGGAACGTCGCCACGCTGGCGGCCTCCGGCGCCGGGACCGTTGCCTGGGTCATCCTCTGGTGCGGGCTCCTCGGGGTCATGGCGGTCGGAGGAATGCGGCGGCGGACGCTCTGAGCGTCGTCGCGGAGCCGGACCGCGCGCACTCAGCGATCGATGAGATCGTCGATCGGCCGACGTCCCGCGAACCCCGCGTCTTGGCGGTGCCAGTGGGCGATCTCCCCCTCTCCATACCTCCAGCAGAGGTAGACGTCCTCTCCGGCGCGCGTGCCCGTCAGGTCGCAGATTCCGGAGTCGAGGTCGCGCACCACGACGCCCCAGCGGTCGAGCTGCTTGAGGCCGCGGTTGAAGACCAACGCGGCGCTCACGAGCGGCCGCCCCTCGGAGCCGCCCCCGTTGCGGGGCGCGCGCTCGGCGAGCGCCTCGGTCAGCTCCGCGGAAGCCATCAGCGACCGGGCCTCGCGCAGGCTGTCGATGAGCTGCGTGAGCGGTCGTACCATGGCCTGGGCTTGGGCGAGTGTGTACCGGCGCTCCGGAAGCACGAAGCCGACGCTAGTGCCGGATCACGCGGCCACCCCGTCCCGGCTGACTCCGCCGTAGAGCGTGTCCCGCTCGGCGGGCTCGCGGCCGCCGGCGCGGATCAGGGTCTCCATGCGCGAGACCGACAACCCGAGGGGCGTCTCGACCGTTGTGGCGTGCGCGATGCGCTCCTCGCTGAGCGTGCCCGAGAGATCGTCGAGGCCGTACGACAGGGCCTCGGAGGTAATCTCCTCGCCCAGCATGACCCAGTGGCCCTTGATGTGGTCGACGTTGTCGAGCACGAGTCGTGCGACGGCGATCGTGCGGAGCTTCTCCTCCCGCGTGGGCCCCGGGAGATAGGGGAAGTCGGTGTTGCCCGGCAGGAACGGCAGCGGAATGAAGGCCTGGAAACCGCCGGTCTCGTCCTGAAGCCCGCGGAGCCGGAGCAGGTGGTCCACCTGCTCCTCGGGCGTCTCGAAGTGACCGAAGAGGAGCGTCGCGTTGGTGCGTAGACCCTGCCGGTGGGCCTCGCGGTGCACGTCGAGCCACACCTCCGCGGGCGCCTTGCGGTCGGCGATGATCTTGCGCACCCGGGAGCTGAAAACCTCCGCGCCGCCGCCGGGCATGGTGTCGTGGCCGGCGGCGATGAGACGCTCTATGGCCTCGCGATGCGTGACGCCTGAGACCTTCGCGATGAAGTCGACCTCCACCGCGGTGAGCGCGGTGAGCGACACGTGCGGCAGCGCCGCCTTGAGCTCGCGGAACAACTCCTCGTAGTACGGAAGGTCGTACTCCTTGGTCATTCCGCCGACGATGTGCAGCTCGGTGATGCCCAGCTCCGAGAGCTGTGTCGCCCGGTCCACCAGCTGATCAACGCTGTAGGCGTACGCGCGCTCGTCCTTCTCGGTCCAGACGGCGAACGCGCAGAACCCGCACCCCACGACGCAGATGTTGGTCGGGTTGAGGTGGGCGTTGACGTTGTAGCTGATGCGCTCGCCCACCCTGCGACGCACGACCGCGTCGGCGGCCGTGCCGAGATCGGCGAGCGAAGCGTCGCGGTAGAGCGCGACGGCCTCGTCGGGCGTCATGCGCCCGCCGTCGGCGGCGCGGGAGAGAACCGCGTCGATCATGGGCGACACGCTAGCAGGGGCCGTCGTCGAAGGCGCTAGCCTTACGCCCATGGCCGAGCACGCCCTCAAGGAGTGGGCCGTCACCATCGAGGCCCTGCGACGCGGCGAGCAGGTGGTCGTGCTGCGCAAGGGCGGCATCGGCGAGAAGCGTTTCGAGCTGCCCCACGGGCGGTTCTTTCTCTTCCCCACCTACGAGCACCAGCGCCCCGAGCTGGTCCGAGACGAGTACCACGAGGAGTTCGAGGGGCCGCTGATGCGGCGGGAGGATCCCAAGCTGCTGCCCCTCGGTGCCTACGCCGAGCTCGTCGGGTCGCACCCGATCCACGACGCCGCGGGGCTCGATGCCCTCGGGCCGCTGCACATCCTCGCTCCGCACTACGCGGCGGAGCGCCTGCGCTGGAGACGAAAGCAGCCGCTGTGGGCCGTGGTCCTGCGCGTCTGGCGAGCCGACCCGGCGCCCGTCCTTCACGTCACCGAGGAGCACGGCGGCTGCGTCAGCTGGGTCGAGCTGCCGGACGACATCGAGGTACCGAGCCTGACCCCGGCCCTCGACGACGGGAGGTTCCGGGCGGCGGCCGAGGGCGTCGAGAGGGCGCTCGCGACGGCGGAGGTGGCGTGAGATCCGCCGCGCGCCCCGTGCGACGGTCGCCGCGATGAGCCACGCCGAGAGCTTCGACGCCCTCCTTGCCGAGCTTCCGTCCGACTGGGCGTTCTTCGAGTGCTACGTCGCGCTCGACGACCCCACGTGGCTCAACGAGGCGCGCGTCGCGCTCGCCCGGGCCAACGCGCGCCCCACGCGCGAGCCGGCGGATCACGACTTCGCGATCACGGTGGCGAACGAGCACGGGCACGGCGCCCGCTCCGGCGTCGTTCGTACGGCCCTGCGCGTCCTCGACGCGAGGGGCATCGCCGGGCGCACCTGGTCCGGCAACGTCGCGTCCGACCTGCGCCCCGCACCGCACCACCGCTACGGGCCGTAGGCCCCGGCGCGTTCGATGAGCGGGATGTACCGCGACGAGGACGACCTTCGACTCCTCGCGGAGCTCGCCGGCGTCCTGGACCAGACGGTCACGGAGGCCGGCCTCTCCCCCGGGACGTTCATCGTCCTGCGTCACCTGTCGGCGGCGGACGGACCCGTCCCGGTCACCGCGGTGGCGGAGGGCCTGCGCGCCGAGCCCGAGGAGGTCGCCGACCTCTGCGGCCGGTTGGCGCAGGCCGAGCTGATCGAGACGCGGCCGAACGGGGTCGCGATCGCCGAGGCCGGCCGGACGATCTCGTCCGAGGCCGAGGAGCGGGCGAACGTGGCCATGCGCGAATACGTCCTTCAGCGGCCTCACACCGCGACGGTCTACGGTCTCGTGGCTGCGATGCAGAGCGGGCGCTTCACCGTCGTCGACCTGCTCGAGTTGTTGGCCGAGGGGCCGAGCGGCGAGGCCTCCCCCGCGGACCGGCTCTAGCCCGCGCCCCCGGGGCGCTGCTCCTCCATCGCGTACAGCCGGACGCCCGGGGTCTTCCCGAGGCGCGCCGCGAGATCCTCCAGCACGGCCCGTACTTCCGGCAGCGCCGCGTAGGAGCGGGCGTCCTCGGCATCGGCCCACTCGGCGAGGCATCCGTACTCGCCGCTCTCCGACAGGAACAGGACGCACCGGAGGGCCCCGTGGGCCGCGGCGGCCAGCCGGTCGGCGGCGCCGCGGGCCTCGTCGTCGTGGCCCGGACCGAGACGGAACGCGATCTCCGTGCCGTAGAGGGCCGACGTTCTCATGCGAGCGGAACGATGTGCCCGGCGACGATCTGATCGGCCTGCTCGTGACAGCCCGGCAGCGCATCGGCCAGTTGGCCGGCAAGGCGTGTGGCGGCGCCGGCGGCCGCGGCGCTCTCCTCGAACGCCCGGAGCGCGTCCACCAAGTCCCCGGCCAGCTCGGATTGCCGCTCGACGAGCGGCTGAGAGCGACGAACGAAGGCATCGAAGGCCCGGTACAGCGCCTCCTGGAGCTGGATCGCCTCGTCGGCACCGGTCAGCGTGGCGATTGCCCGCTCCGGTCTCTCGCGCCACTCCGCGAGCTCCAGCGCGCGTTGTGCGACGAGCTGAACAGCATCCCCGACCCCGTCGGGCACCCCCGCGACGAGGACGCGGCCGGCGGCGGCGGCGAGGGCGCGCAGCCGGTCGCCCGCCACCTCGCTCTCCACGCGCTCCCAGAGAATGCTCACCGACGCGACCTCGCGCACGGCCACCGCGCGCGGCTCGACCGCCAGGGTCGAGCCCAGGCAGAGAAAGGAAGAGTCGTCGAAGGCCACCAGGTAATGGCGGCTGCCCGGCGATCGCTCGACCGCCCGGACGCCAAGGGGCCCGCGGCGCGCGATCGCGGTTGCCTCGGCGTCCGCTCGCCGGAGATCGGACAGGAGGGCTGCGGACGCGGCGTCGCTCATGGCGCCGGCCAGGCCTCCCGGCTCGGGAGTGGCCCCGGCCGGCCGTACACTGGGTCGACGCCCTCCGCCTGCCCGCCGCCACCGATGACCCTGCCTCCCCACGACGCGCTCGCGGACGGCATCTGCTGCGCGCTTCGCGAGCGCCCAGCTCGCCAGCTTCCCGGAGCCGGGCGGCGGGCGGCGGTGCTGGTGCTCCTGTACGCCCGCCACGGTGAGCCGCACATGGTGCTGACGAAGCGAACCCTGGATGTCGCCCACCCCGGGCAGGTCTCCCTGCCGGGGGGCCGTTTCGAGGCCGACGACCTCACGCTGCGCCGGACGGCGCTCCGCGAGACCGAGGAGGAACTCGGCGTGTCCGCAGCACGAACGCGGGTGGTGGGCCGACTGGACGACGTGCCGACGATGGTCACGGGCTTCGTGGTCAGCCCATTCGTGGGCTCGCTCTCCGGACCTCTGCGCGCGACGCCCGACCGGCGCGAGGTCGCCCGGGTCATCGAGGTCCGGGTTGCCGACATCCTCGCGCACGACGCCCGCCTACCGCCGGCTGCAGGAGTCACGGACCTTCGCTACCCGCTGGGGTCGGAAGATGTCTGGGGGGCCACGGCCCGCATTCTGCGCCTCTTCTCGTCGGCGACGAGGCGCGCGCTCGCCGAGGCGACCGCCTAGCCGGAGGGCGGGGCAACACCGAGGGAGAGGGACGCGCTCGGAGGCAGATCGGCCCGATCGACGCCGCCGCTCTCGCCGTGGGTGCCGAGCCACGCGAGCATCTCGACGTGCCGCTCGAGCTCCGGAACACGGGCGTGGTCGGGTGGGAGCGCGGACAGGTACGACTGGACCCGCGCGCGAATCTGGAACGCGAAGTGGGGCGTGGCGGCCCCTACGAGCTGGGCGAGCGTGTTCTGATCGGGAACGTCGTAGACATGACCTGACACCGGCACGGCGCGGAGGCTAGCACCACCCCGTAGCATCACGGCATGCGGTTCCTCGTCGGGCTCTATCTCGAGCTGCGCGTGGTTCCGGTGCTGCTGTGGTCCGTCACGGCAATCACGATCGGCACCGCGCTCGCCTACCGCGACGCGGGAGCGATCACGGTCGCCGGCTATCTGACGGCACTGGCCATCGGAGTGCTTCTTCAAGGCCTCGTGGCCCACGCCGTCAACGAGATCACGGACTGGCGATCGGGCACTGACCGCGATCCATCCCCCCGCGTCATCAGCGGGGGAAGCAAGGTGATCGCATCGGGTCTCATGACCGAGCGCGAACTCGCCGTCGTCGGGGGCGTCGCCGCGGTCGCGGCCATCGCGCTGGGCATCGTCGCCGCCTCGGTCTGGAGCTGGGGCCTGCTCGCCTTCGGCGCGCTGGGGCTCGCCGGGGCGCTCCTCTACTCGCTTCCGCCCGTCCGGGCCTCGTATCGACCGATCTTCGGCGAGGTCGTGGCATTCGCCTGCGTGTGGTCGTGCGTGGCGGGCGCGTACGTGCTCCAGACCAACACGCTGTCGCCCGACGCGGCCCTCGCGGGGGTCGCCCATGCCTCGTTCTGCGTGGCGATGCTGATGATGCACCACTATCTGGACCGAGGCCCAGACAGCCGAGCCACGCCGCCGAAGACGACGACCATCGTCCGGCTCGGACGAAACGGCCGCCGATACGCCGTGGCCTGGGCGATCATCGCCACGGTCGCGGCAACCGTCCTGGCCGTCGCGGTCGACACGGCTTTCGTGTTCATGGCCGCGGCCTACGCGCTCGCCCTCGTGCCTCACCTGATCGTCGACGACCGCAGCGCCGTCAGCGTGACGCGGGCAGAGCTCTCGGTCATCCTGCTCGGGATCGTCGGCGGGTTGGGGGCCGCGAGCCTCGTCGCCGCTCCGCTCGCCTGGGCGCTGCTTGTGGCCGCGATCCTCGTGCCCATCGAGCTCTGGGCGTCGAGCGCCGCGCACGGCCCGCTGATGGATGAGCGCCGACGGCTCTCGAGCGAGCCGCCGGGGGTCTGAAC
>JAUVQP010000135.1 GCA_030598075.1 Miltoncostaeaceae bacterium
GACGGCGCGCTCCACGTCGTGGGTCACCATGACCGTCGAGCGCCCTGCTCCGGCGCGCCCGAGGACCGCGTCGAGGAGCGTCGCTCCGCGGGCGTCGAGCCCCGCGTAGGGCTCGTCGAGGAGCAGGAGCGCCGGGTCGGAGAACAGCATGCGGGCCAGGCCCAGGCGCTGCACCATGCCGCGGCTGAACGTCCGAGGCGTGTCGTAGGCGCGAGGGAGCAGGCCGACCCTCTCGAGCGCGTCGGCGATGCGCTCCCGGCTCCGGGGGATACCGTAGAGGTCGGCGAAGAACTCGATGTTCTGCCACGCGGTCAGGTCCAGGTAGACGAGGGGGTCGTGGCCCAAGTACCCGATGGCCGCGCGGGCGCGGTCCGCGTGCCGGGGGCAGTCGTGCCCGGCGACCGACAGCGTGCCCTCGTCCGGGCGGAGCAGCGTCGCCAACATCCGAAGAAGGGTCGTCTTCCCGGCACCGTTCGGCCCCAGGATGGCCAGGGAGCCTGCCTCCGCCAGGCGGACGTCGACGGCGTCGACCGCCCGGCGCTCACCGAACGACTTGACGAGACCCGCGCCCTCGATCAGGAGAGGGTCACCTCAGCGAGCACGCCGACCAAGAAGGCGATCGAGACCATCATGTTCGCGCCCCCGAACGCCGCTTGGAGGCTGGCCTGATCGTCCGGGCGGGCGATGAGGTGCTCGTAGACGAGGATCGCGCCCACGACGCCGACGCCGAGGAGATACAGGGCACCCGCGCCGGCGGCGAGACCCGCGGCCACGAGAAGAGCCACGGCGGCGACGTGGAGGGCGCGCGCGATGCGAAGGGCGCCCCGCTGCCCAAAGCGTGCCGGCGCCGAGTACACGCCGTGGCCCCTGTCGAAATCGATGTCCAGCAGGGCGTAGATGACGTCGAAGCCGGCGATCCAGGCCGCGACGGCCAGCCCGAGGAGGACGGGGGCGACGGCGATGTCCCCGGTGACAGCGATCCATCCGCCCAACGGAGCCAAGCCGATGGTGAGGCCGAGCACGAGGTGGCAGCCCCATGTGAAGCGCTTGGTGTAGGGGTAGAGGAGGAACGCGGCCACCGGAATCGGCCAGAGGACCCACGTGAGGGGCGGCAGTTGACTGACCGCAACGAGGAGGATCACGAGCGAAAGAGCGGAGAAGGCGACCACCTGGCCGGGCGTGAGCCTGCCCGCGGGGATCTCACGCGACGCCGTGCGGGGATTCAGCGCGTCGATCCGCGCGTCCACGAGCCGGTTGAGCGCCATCGCGAGCGAGCGAGCACCGACCATGGCGACGAGGATCCAGAACAGGCGGGAGGCAGGGGGGACGGAGAGCCGCGCCAAGAACGCGCCCGCGAAGGCGAACGGCAAGGCAAAGACGGTGTGCTGGAAGCGCACGAGCCCCAAGAGGGCCGGTACCAGCTGCAGGCCGGCTGCCGGAGGCGCCGCGCCGGGAGAGGTGCCCACGGCGGCAGTCTACCCCGGCGTGGGCGGGCCATCCGCCAACGGGGGCACGGGGGGTAGACTGATCCCATGGAGCGTCGGGTGTGGAACGTTGCGCATCGCGGTGCGTCCGCAGATGCGCCGGAGAACACGCTGGCCGCGTTCGAGCTGGCCATCGCGCAGGGCGCGGACGTGATCGAGGCGGACATCCGGCAAAGCTCGGACGGTGCGCTCCTGATACTCCACGACGCGACGGTCGACCGCACCACGAGCGGCAGCGGGCCTCTCACCGCGATGACGGCGACCGAGGCGCGGGGGCTGGACGCCGGAGGCGGGGAGCGCATCCCCCGGCTGCGCGAGGTGATCGAGATCGCCCGCGATCGCGTGCGCATCAACTTGGACATCAAAGAGATCCAGGCGACCGAGCCGGCGATCGCGGCCGCGCGCGATGCGGGTGTGCTCGACCAGGTGACGTTCATCAGCTTTCTTCCCGAAGTCTGGGACCTGGTCGATGCCGAGTGCCCGCAGAGCCCGGTGGTTCACCTGGTGCAGTCGGCGTCCGGGCTCGCCGGGATCGCGATGGGCGAAGCCGGCACCCAGTCGGTGGCGACCGGGGTCGGCATTCCCTACCGCTTGGTCAGCCGCGATCTGGTGGACCGCATGCACCGCCACGGCTTCGGGGTCTTCGCCTGGACCGTGGACGACGAGAGCGAGATGAGGCGACTCGTGGAGGCCGGCGTCAATGGGGTCGTGACGAACCGGCCGGGGGCCTTCGCCGAGGTGCTCCGCCAGCTTCGCTCGATGAGCAAGGCGGGAGGCTAACGCCCCGGACGGGACGCTAGCCGCGCAAGCCCCGCGAGGCGGGCGGGTCCGCTCCTGGGTAGTACGCCGGGCGGCCGGTGACGAGGCCCCAGAACTGATCCCCGAGGTCGAAGTGCCACCACTCCTCGATGTACGCGGTGAACCCCTGGCCGTGCATCGTCCAGAAGAGGAGGCGGCGCAGATCCCGCGCCGGCGAAGGCTTGCCCTCCGCGGCGCGAGCGCCGGCCTCCGAAACGAATGCGTCAAAGACGGTCCCCAGATCGAGGGCTCGGCCGTCGCCGTCGCCGAGGGTGAGATCGACCGCCCCTCCCGTCAGATGCGGAGGCGGCGTCAACGGCGACCGCGACGGCGGGGTCACGTAACGGGCGACCGCCTCCTCGAGGACCTCGGCGGGCCAGTCCGGGTGGAGCGCGACCAGCTCGTCGAGGTACCGGCCGAAGAGAGCCGACTGCGTCTCGATCGTGCGGTAGCCGTCCCACACGACGAGCGTGTAGCCCCGGGGCAGAGATGCGGCCGCGCGAGCGAGACGCTCCGCCGCCCCCTCCCGAAGCCAGGAGTCCGAGAGCGCGCCGGGGAACCCCAGCCGGTGGTACTGAGCGTCGTCCCGGACGCCGCCGCCGATGTCGCTCACCCTGACGAGGGGCTCCTCGCGCGCCTCGATCGCGACATCGCGCCAGCCGTCGGTGCGCCGAAGTCTGGGGATGGGCGGCAGCATCAGCGCGCCCATTGTGACGCCTGCACAACCCCCGCCCCGAGGTCCTGCCCGGCGGCCACAGCCACGAAAGGTCCGACGAGCGCCGCCGGGTGCGGCACGCTGCTCGGATCCTCGCCGGGATGGGCGGCGGCGCGCATGGCGGTGCGAGCCGGCCCCGGGTTGATCGCGACACAACGAATCGCGCGCGGCTCCAGTTCGACGCGGAGCATGTCGGTCATCCCGTTGAGGCTGAGGCGGCTGATCGCGTATGCGCCCCACCCGGCGCGGCCCGCCGCTCCCGAGGTCACGTTGATGATCGCGCCACCGTCGCTCATGCCGGGCAGCACCGCCTGGCACATGCGAAGCGTGCCGCTGACGGTGATGCGCATGACATCGTCGAAGAGATCGGGAGGCGTTTCGAGAAGAGGCGCCCGGACGCCCAGGATCCCGGCGTTGTTGACCAGCACGTCGAGGCCGCCCATGTCGGCGAGAACCGCCGAGCCGACGCGCGCGGGCGCCGCCGGGTCGCGCAGGTCCAGCGCGTGCGGGTGAAGCGCGGCCCCCCGTTTCGCGCACGACCGGACCACGGAGGCAAGATGAGCCACGTCGGTCGCGGTCACCGCGAGCTCCGCGCCCTCGACGGCGAAGCCCTCGGCGATCGCGCGACCGACTCCGCGTGACGCCCCCGTGATCAGCGCGCGTATTCCCTCGAGGCGACCTTCACCCCCCGACGGACACGACACTCGCTACTCCCCGCCCTCCGGCTCGTCGGGCGTGGCGTCGATGATGTCCGCCTGGGGGTCGCGGGGGACCTGATCGAAGTCCGGCGCCGGGCCCACCGCGCTGGCCTCGTCGGTGCCGGCCACCGCCGCGACGTAGGCCGCCACGTCGTCGGCGTCCTGCCCGACCACGATGTTGCGCGGCATGGGCGCCTGGCCGATCTGGATCCAGCGGCGCGTCACGCCCTCGAACTGAGACTCCTCGAAGCCGGCCTGGCGGGCCGCTCGGAAGGCGTCGTCGAGGTTGGGCCCGATGCGAGCGGTGGTGCCCGCGTCCTCGAGGGCATGGCACGCCCCACAGCTCTGGACGAAGAGTTGCTTGCCCGCCTCGGCGTCCCCGTCGGAGGACCCGCTGCCGCATCCGGCCGCCGCGAGGACGGCGGAGGCGAGCGCGGCGGCCCCAAGGGCCCGCAGTGTGGTGGTCCGGGAGAGTCTTCTCATTACATGAGGTAGACGAGGATGTAGAGAATCACCCACACCACGTCGACGAAGTGCCAGTAGATGGCGCCGGCTTGGAGCGGCGTGAACCACTGGGGCGTGAAGTCCCCGGCCTTCACGCGCACCAAACAGAACGTGAGGATCATGAGCCCCAGAAAGACGTGGAGGCCGTGGAACCCGGTGAGGGTGAAGAACGCCCCC
>JAUVQP010000028.1 GCA_030598075.1 Miltoncostaeaceae bacterium
AATGATCTCGACGCGGCTCGCCGGGAGATCGACCGTGCGGTGCGCGCCCTTCGCGTCGCTCGTCCCACGGCGGTCAATCTCGCTTGGGCGGTCGATCGCCAGGCGGCCAGGCTCGCCGCGCACCCCGGGCCTCCCGTGGCCTTGGCCGCCGCGCTCGGCGATGCGGCGCGCGCGCTCCACGCCGACGAGGTCGCGCGCTGCGAGGCCATCGGTGAGCACGGCAGGGGGCTTCTGTCGCGCGGCGCGCGCGTGCTGACGCATTGCAACGCGGGCGCGTTGGCCACCGGGGGCGTCGGCACGGCCCTCGGCGTCATCCGTGCCGGACACGCCGCGGACCCGACGCTTCGGGCGGTCGTCGACGAGACGCGCCCCCTTCTTCAGGGCTCTCGCCTGACCGCCTGGGAGCTCGATCGGGACCGGATCCCCTTCACCGTGATCGCCGATGGGATGGCCGCGTCGATGATGGCCGCGGGGCGTGTCAGCCACGTGGTCGTCGGGGCCGATCGCATCGCTGCGAACGGCGACGTCGTCAACAAGATCGGTACCTACGGGCTCGCCGTGCTCGCTCGCGAGCACGGCCTTCCGTTCCTCGTGGCGGCGCCGACGTCCACCATCGACATGGCCACCCGGTCCGCGCACGACGTGACGGTCGAGGAGCGGGGCGCGGCGGAGGTTCGCGAGATCGCCCTGTTCGGGCGCTCGGCCTCGCTCGCCGACGCGCCCGTGGCGAACCCGGCCTTCGACCGCACGCCCGCCCGGCTCGTCTCGGCGATCGTCACCGAGAGGGGGGTCCACCGGCCCCCGTACGATCGGTCGCTGGCCGCCGCGGTGGATGCTCGGCGTTGAGCGCCGCGGCGAGTCGTCACCGCCGCCGTGACCCTCTCGTCGGAGAAGCGTTCCGGACGCGTCGGTCTCGCGATGGCGACGCGGCGATCATGGGGACATGGGGTTCATGCGCTCCGTCGCGCGCGCGCTCGACGTATTTCTGCCGCCGTCCTGCGGGGCCTGCGGCCTTCCCGGCGATCCCGTCTGCGACGGCTGCCGGTGCGCCCTCGCGACCCTCCCCCCGCCCTGGTGCGGCGGCTGCGGCCACCCGGTACCGATCCCGGCGCGGCGGTGTCCCGCCTGCGTGGGCCCGCTCGCGGGCGCACGGCAGGCCGTAGCCTACGACGGGCCTGTTCCGGCCCTGTTCGCTGCGCTGAAGGACCGCGGGCGCCGGGATGTGGCAGATCCGCTCGCGGCGGTCGTGGCCGCCCGGGTCCCGCGGCCGCCGGCCGGGTCGTGGCTCGTTCCCGTCCCCATCGGCCGCAGACGCCTCGCGGAGCGCGGCTTCAACCAAGCCGCGTTGCTCGCCGGGAGCCTCGCGCGGCAGTGGAGCCTGCCGGTCGCGGACGTCCTTGTGCGGGCGCGCGAGGATGGTTCACAACGGGGCTCGGCACGGTCCGAGCGCGCACGGCGCGCCGCGGGGGCCTTCGCGATCGCGATGGGTGCTACGGCTCCGCGAAAGCCCGTCTTGGTCGATGACGTCCACACCACGGGCGCCACGCTCGGCGCCTGCGCCAGGGTGTTGGCGCGCGCCGGTGCCGAGGGCGCCGCGGCCGTCTGCGTGGCCCGAGCGATCGACCGCAAGATCCCTCCGGGGGAGGGCGGCTCGGAGTCTGTCCGGCGCTAGGATTCAGGGTACGGCGGCTCCTCAGGAGGAGGAACTCGATGCGGCTTCAGGTCAAGGGACGCAATCTCCCGGTCACCGACGCGCTCTACGAGCACGCGGAACGCAAGATCTCCCGCGTCGCGAAGATGCTCCCCTCCGACGACGACAGCACGCAGGTCGAGCTCGAGCTCGCCGTTGAGCGGAACCCGAAGATCGAGCGGTCTCAGATCGCGGAGATCACCGTCCGATCCAAGGGCCCCGTGCTCCGCGTGCGCGAGACGGCCGACGACATGTACGTTGCCATCGACGCCGCAACCCGGAAGCTCGAGCGGCAGGCACGGCGCTACCGCGAGCGACGACGCGACCGACGGCGGGGCGAGCGGGCGCGGGCGGCAGAGGCCCAGGCGTCGGCGGATGGGCTGGCCGGGGCGACGCTCGGCGCGACGACGGATGCAGGGCGCGAGCCGCGGGTTACGAAGGAGAAGCGCTTCGTCATGCGGCCCATGGACCCCCAGGATGCTGCGCTCCAGATGGACCTCGTCGAGCACGACTTCTTCGTGTTCCGCAACGACCGGACCAACGACATCAACGTCGTGTATAGGCGCCGCGACGGGGACGTCGGGCTCATCATCCCCGAGGGGTGATTCCGCCTCTCGATCACCGGGCCCTGGTCCGCGCCGCGCCGGGCTGCGCTAGCATGACGATCTCGCACCGCCCGCCAAAAAAGGTGGCCGTTGAGCACTGACCTCATCAACAAGGTCCTGCGTCTCGGCGAGGGCAAGGTCATGAAATCGCTGCTCAAGACCGCGCAGCGAATCGGGGACCTCGAGCCCGAGATGGAGCGCTTGGACCTTGCCGACTTCCCGGCGAAGACCGACGAGTTCCGGGCGATGGTCGCCGACGGCACGTCGCTCGACGAGATCCTCCCCGAGGCCTTCGCGCTCGGACGCGAGGCCAGCAAGCGGGTCATGGTGCCGAGCATGCGGCATTTCGACGTGCAGCTCGTCGGCGCCATGGTCCTCCACCGGGGGCAGATCGCCGAGATGAAGACCGGAGAGGGGAAGACCCTCGCGGCGGTGCTGACCGTCTATCTCAACGCCCTGGAGGGCAAGGGCGTGCACCTGGTCACGGTCAACGACTACCTGGCCCAGCGCGACGCGGAGTGGATGGGACCCATCTACGATGCGCTCGGCATCAGCGTCGGCGTCATCCGGGCCATGATGCCCGAGGCCGAACGCCGCGAGCAGTACGCGCGCGACGTCACGTACGGCACGAACTCCGAGTTCGGGTTCGACTACCTGCGCGACAACATGGCTGTCCGCCTCGAGGACTGCGTGCAACGCGGCCACAATTTCTGCATCGTCGACGAGGTCGACTCCATCCTCATCGACGAGGCCCGCACGCCGCTCATCATCTCGGGCGTTCCCGAGGCCGCCGCCGACACCTACTACCGCTTCGCGCGCATCGTCCCCACTCTCAAGAAGAGCGAGGACTACGAGATCGACGAGAAGCAGCGCACCGCGGCGCCCAGCGAGAGCGGGGTCGACAAGGTCGAGAAGGCGCTCGGCATCGAGAACCTCTACCTCGACGTCCACTCGAACCTCGTCAACCACCTCATTCAGTCGCTGAAGGCCCACACGCTCTACCGCCTGGACAAGGAGTACATCGTTCGGGAGGGCGAGGTGCTCATCGTCGACGAGTTCACGGGGCGCGTCTTGGAGGGGCGGCGCTACTCCGAGGGGCTCCACCAAGCGATCGAGGCCAAAGAGGGCTTGGCCATCCGCGAGGAGAACCAGACCCTCGCCACGATCACCCTCCAGAACTTCTTTCGACTCTACGACAAGCTCTCCGGAATGACCGGAACGGCCTCGACCGAGGCCAACGAGTTCTCGAAGATCTACGAGGCCGACGTCGTCAGCGTCCCGACGCATCGCGAGATGATTCGCGAGGACGAGAACGACCTCATCTACAAGACCAAGGACGCCAAGTTCCGGGCCGTGGTCGCCGACATCGCCGAGGCGTACGAGCAGGGCCAGCCGGTTCTGGTCGGCACCGCGTCGGTCGAGGTCTCGGAGATGCTGGACGGCTTGCTCAAGAAGGCCGGTATCAAGCACAATGTGCTCAACGCGAAGAACCACGCGCGCGAGGCGGAGATCATCGCGGACGCGGGCCAGAAGAGCGCCGTGACGATCGCCACGAACATGGCCGGCCGAGGGGTGGACATCCAGCTCGGCCCGGGCGTCGCCGAGTCGGGGGGGCTCCTCGTGATCGGCACGGAGCGCCACGAGGCGCGGCGCATCGACAACCAGCTTCGAGGTCGCTCGGGCCGCCAGGGAGATCCCGGCCGGTCGCGCTTCTACCTCTCGGCGGAGGACGACCTCATCCGTATCTTCGCGGGCGAGCGCATGTACAAGGTGCTGGACCGCCTCGGTCCGGGCGACGATCTCCCGCTCGACTCCAGGCTGCTCACGAAGCAGATCGGGGGCGCGCAGAAGAAGGTCGAGGAGCAGAACTTCAACATCCGAAAGCGTGTCCTCGAGTACGACGACGTGCTCAACAAGCAGCGCTCGGTCATCTACGAGCACCGCCGGGCCGTGCTGGAGGGGGAGGATCTCGGCGAGCGCGCTCGCGACTGGATAGCCGAGCTTCTCGTTCACGTCGTCGATGAGTTCGCGATCGACGACTCGCTGCCCGCCGACTGGGATCTGGAGGCGCTCTTCCACCGCGTCGCCAGCTACTTGCCGATCAGGTTTGGCCCCGCGGACCTCGATCTTCACAACGATGACGATCCTTTCACGCGCGAGGACCTGCTCGACGCCATCGAGGACGAGGCCATGGAGCTCTATGACGAACGCGAGGCGCAGTACGGGCCGGAGCTCATGCGCGACGTCGAGCGATGGGTGTTGCTCCAGCTCGTCGACCAGCACTGGCGCGAGCACCTGTACGCCATGGACTACCTCCGCGAGGGCATCCACCTGCGGGCCCTCGGGCAGAAGGAACCCCTCGGCGAGTACCGCCTGGAGGGTCACCAGATGTTCGATGAGACCATGGAGATCATCAAGCACGAGTTCGTTCGCTACGTCTCGAACGTCGAGGTCGAGAGTGCCCCGGAGCACGTCGACGCGCCCGCCGCCAGCGACGTCGACTACTCCTACGCGGACGAGCCCGTGCAGGGCGTGAGCGGCTCCCTCGCCGCGGCCCCCGCGCCGCCCGACGTCGAGACGGAGTCCGAACCCGAGGGCACCGTCAGCGGGGTGGCGATCGTCGAGCAGCGGGTGCTCGAGGACATCGACAAGATCGGACGCAACGAGCCGTGCCCGTGCGGCTCGGGCAGGAAGTTCAAGAACTGCTACGACAAGCCCGGCTCGGGGTGCGAGCTCCAGTAGTGCCCCGCCAGGAGACGTTCAGCCCGTACCTCCTCGCCGCAAGCCTCCGCGCGCGCCTTGTCCTCGAGCATGGCCATGGGCGACGCCACGCCCACGACACCGCGTCCTCGCGCCGCGAGGGTCCTCGCGGGCAGAGCACGCCCACCTTCGCGGGTGGGGCACCAGCGTGAGCGAGGCACACGCCGCCACGCTCGACGACGTCGTCCAGCGCGCCGCCGGCCTTCGGGGCCGCGTCGACGCCCTGGGCGACTATCTTTGACCCTCCTCGTCTGGAAGAGCGCATCGGCCGGCTCGAGGCTCGCATGGGTGCCGACGGGTTCTGGGACGACGCGCGCGCGGCTGCCCGCGTCGGGT
The DNA here is from genome assembly GCA_030598075.1 of Miltoncostaeaceae bacterium. Lineage (GTDB taxonomy): Bacteria > Actinomycetota > Thermoleophilia > Miltoncostaeales > Miltoncostaeaceae > JARFPS01. Next base: position 5,392 of record JAUVQP010000028.1, read on the forward strand.
CCGAGCACGCGTCGCTGCGCGGCCGGCTCGCCGAGTACCGGGAACTCGCCGGCGGGCTCGACGAGCTCGAGGGGCTCACCGAGCTCGCGCGGGAGGAGGGCGACGCAGCCGACCCCGACTTCCTGCTCGATCTCGACAGCGCCCTGGCCGACGTCGACGGCCGCCGTCGGCGGCTGGAGGAGGCGCGCCTGTTCGCCGGCGAGCACGACGACGGCGACGCGGTGGTCGGCATCCACGCGGGCGAAGGAGGCACCGACGCCCAGGATTGGGCCGAGATGCTCCTGCGCATGTACCTGCGCTGGGCGGAATCGCGCGGGTTGCGGGTCGAGCTGAAGGAGGTGCAGGAAGGCACCGAGGCCGGCATCAAGAGCGCGACCTTCACCGCCCACGGCACGAGCGCCTACGGGCTGCTCAGCGCGGAACGCGGCGTTCACCGCTTGGTACGGCTCTCGCCGTTCGACGCCGCCCACCGGCGGCAGACCTCCTTCGCGGCCGTCGAGGTCGCGCCCCTCGTCAGCGACGAGGTCGAGGTCGAGATCGACGACAGGGATCTCAAGGTCGACACCTACCGCGCGTCGGGCGCGGGCGGGCAGCACGTCAACAAGACCGACTCGGCGGTTCGCATCACGCACCTCCCCACCAAGTTCGTCGTTCAGTGCCAGGCTGAGCGCTCACAGGCCCAGAATCGAGCCACGGCCATGTCGCTGCTCCGGGCGCGGCTCGTGCAGCACGAGCTGGAGCGACGCGAGGACGAGGCGGCCCGGCTGCGCGGAGAGAGCAAGAGCATCGGCTTCGGCAGCCAGATCCGCTCCTACGTCATCCACCCCTATACGATGGTCAAGGATCTGCGCACCGGGGAGGAGACCGGCAACGCGGACGCGGTGTTGGATGGCGCCATCGATCCGTTCATCCGCGCGGAGCTCGAGCGGCGTGCGCGCGGCGGCTCGCGGGTCGCCTCGGAGGACTCCGCCTGATCTCGGCGAACGAGCAGGGACAGTGCGCCCGTGGCGGAGAGGAACCACGACATTGACAGCTCAGGTCGCCGCCGAGTAGCCTCACCCCTCGTCGGCAGGGCCGGTTCTCGAGCTGAGCAGCGACATTTCGCGAGTTCGCACGACCAGGACGCCACGATCTTGCTTCATTTGTGAGCACCGATCAGACACAGTCGCCTTCGGCGGCCGAATCCCAGCCTGACGCGGGCGAGCGCCGGCGCGAGCGGCGTGCCCGCAGAGGGCGTGGGCGGGAGCAGGGCGAGCCAGGCGACCGGCGGTCGATTCTGCGTCCGGGTGACGGCCCCATGGTCATCTTCGACGGCGTGCGGAAGGTCTACGGTCAGGACTCGATCGGGCTCGACCGCCTGTCGCTCTCCATCGAGCACGGCGAGTTCGTCTTTCTGGTGGGTCCGTCCGGGTCGGGAAAGTCCACGTTCATCCGCCTTCTCATCAAGGAGATCGAGGCGGATGAGGGCACGATCACGGTTGGTGGGCGCAACCTCAACAGCATGCGTCGCGGCCGGGTGCCCTACCTGCGCCGATCGATTGGCTGCGTCTTCCAGGACTACAAGCTCCTGCCCGGGCGGACGGTGCACGACAACGTCGCCTATGCGCTCCAGGTCACGGGCGAGACGCCGCGTGGCATCCGCCGCAAGGTGCCCGAGATTCTCAGCCTGGTCGGTCTCTCGGAGATGGCCCAGCGCCTGCCCGACGAGTTGTCGGGCGGCGAGCAGCAGCGGGTGTCGGTCGCGCGGGCGTTCGTCAACCACCCGCGCCTGTTGATCGCCGACGAGCCCACGGGGAACCTCGACCCCGACACATCCATCGGCATCATGCAGTTGCTCTACCGCATCAATCGCACGGGGACGACCGTCATCATGGCCACGCACGACCGCGAGATGGTCGACAAGATGCAGATGCGCGTCGTCGCCCTCGATCACGGTCGGCTGGTGCGGGACCAGCGCCGAGCGAGCTACTCCCGCGCCGACGTCGGGGCCGCCCGAACCCCGCCCGCAGGATGAGGCCCGGGTTCTTCCTCGCCGAGGCCCTTCGCTCCATCCGGGCGAACGCGGCCATCTCGATCGCGGCCACGGTCACCGTGCTCATCGCGGTCTTCATCTTGGGCGCCTTCATCCCGTCCTTCCTCTACGTGCAGAACACCGTCGACCAGCAGAAGGACAAGGTCGACATCAACGTCTTCATCGCGGACTCGGCCACCGTCCAGCAGGTCAACGGGCTTCAGCGGAACATCGACGGGCTCCGCGAGCAGGGCCTTGTGCGCGAGTCCACCTACGTCAGCAAGGACGACGCGCTCGCCGACCTACGAGAGCGGTTGCGCGACCCGTCGGTTCTCGAGGAGCTGCCCAGCAACCCGCTCCCGGCGTCGTTCAACGTGCTTCCCGCGGACCCGGGCCAGTCGCAGCAGATCGTCGTGGCGCTTCAGGGGCACCCCGCCGTTGACGCGGATCTCGGCATCTCTTTCGCGTCGGACACCGCCGACCGGCTGCTGACCGTGGCGAGGGTCATCCAGTACGCGGGTGGTGCGCTCATCCTGGTGCTGCTGGTCGCGTCGATCCTGCTCATCGGAAACACGATCCGGCTGTCCTTCGTGGCGCGTCGCCGCGAGGTGGAGGTAATGAAGCTCGTGGGGGCGACGAACTGGTTCATCCGCTGGCCCTTCGTCATCGAAGGCATCCTTTTCGGCCTTGCGGGCGCCACTGTCGCCGTCGCGATGCTCTTCGGCATCAAGGTCCTGGTCGTCGACTCGTGGGCCGCCGACGCCGACAGCGCGCTCACGCGCAACGATGCCGGGACCATCGGCTTCCTTGCGCTGGCGGCGATCTTGGTGGCCGCAGGGGCGATCGTCGGCGCCCTCGGCAGCGGGATCACCCTTCGCCGTTTCTTGCGGGTCTAGTGCTCTCGTCAGGCAACGCTCGCCGCGTTCCGCCGGGCTGCAAGACTCCGCGGATGCTGTCCTCTCCGTCATCGCCATGGGCTTCACGGCGGCGATGAAGCTCTGCCCCTGCCCCGCGAGGTCTTCTCAGGGCGATGCCCGTCGACGTTCCCTGACGGGAGCCCTGCCGCACCGCCGGGGGTACTAGACGCCGGGCGGCCAACCGCGGCTCCGTCGCCGGGCTCGGTGCGACAGATCCGGTGTTCGCCGACCGGGCGCGGCGTATCATCGGACGGCGACGTGATCGGCATGCCAGCCCAATGAAGCTGCTCCGGCTTCTCCCCGTCGCCCTCGTCGCGATGGTCATCTTCTTCGGCGGTCTGCTTGTCGGCGGCCATCCGCAGGAGACGGGCCTCACCGAGCTCCCGGACGAGATTCAATCGGTCCTGCTCGGGAACAGCGGTCAAGACCTGAGCGCGCAGGTCCTCGATGTTCTGCGCGAGCGCTACTTCACGGAGTTCGACGAGGCCGAGCTCGAGCAGACATCGGTCGACGCGCTCCTCGACTCCCTCGACGACCCCTTCACCGTCTATCTCGACCCCGACGAGTTGGAGCGTCTGCGCGACCGCACCAACGGTCGCTTTCAGGGCGTCGGCCTACAGGTCACGCAGCAGGATGGGCGGGTGGTGGTGACCGGCGTGTTCAAGGGCAGCCCGGCGGAGGAGGCCGGGCTCATGCACGGGGACATCATCGTGGCGGTCGACGGTGAGCCGACCGCGGATCGGGATCTCGACGAGATCGTTCAGCAGATCCGTGGCCCGGAGGGGGTCGAGGTGGTGCTCCGCCTCGTCCGGCCGGGGAAGGTGCGGCGCATCGAGGTGCCGCTGGAGCGCGCCAAGATCGAGCTCGACGTGGTGACGTCGCGCGTGGAGGAGCTTGGCGGACGGCGTGTGGGATACGTTGCCCTCAGCCAGTTCACCCGTGGGGCCACCGGCGACGTGCGGGAGGCCGTCGAGCGGCTCGGCGCGGATGGCGTGATCGGCTACGTGCTGGACCTCCGCGGGGACCCGGGGGGCCTGGTGAGCGAGGCCGTCGGCGTGGGAAGCGTGTTCCTTCCGAAGGGCTCGCTGATCGCCACGACCGAGGGCCGGAAGGTACCGCGCGACGAGCTTCGGGCCAGCGGTGATCCGCTGACAACCAGCGCCCCGCTGGTGGTCCTTGTGGACGGTGATAGCGCGAGCTCGGCCGAGATCGTGTCGGGTGCGCTGCGCGACCACGGTCGGGCGACGCTGGTGGGCTCGGAGACTTTCGGCAAGGCGCTCGTGCAGTCGACCGTTCCGCTGCGTGACGGCGGCGCCCTCAAGCTGACGACGGCCCAGTACGAGACTCCCGACGGCCTGAACGTCAACAAGAACGGCCTCGTTCCGTCGGTCCGGGCCGCCGACGACCCCGCGACCCCCCGCGACGAGGCGCTGGACGCCGCCCTCGGGGTCATCGCCGCCGCCCGTTGAGCAGGGGGGCAGGCCAGCGAACCCTGGTCTGCGAGCTGGTCTCGGTTGGACGAGGGGTCGGGGCGCGCCCGGCGTTCGAGGCGGGTCGGCCGACTCCGGTGCTCCGCCGCTCGCTTGGCGAGGCGGGCGTCGGCGATCTCGCGCTCGTCGCCCTGCGCGGCCGTGCTGCGCAGGTCAGGGAGCGGATCGGACCCGCGGACGACCTCGGCGCGGCGTTGTCGGCGCTGCTCGTCGACGAGCGCTGTGACGCGCGCTTTCCGGAGGACGTCGGTGTCGAGGTCGACGCCTGGAGCGCGCGCTGCGGGAACGACGATCCATCGCGACACGACCTGCGCGCCCAGCCCGTCGTCACGATCGATCCGGAGGGAGCCAAGGACCACGACGACGCCATCGCCGTCGAGCGCGAGGGCGACGGCCACCGGCTCTGGGTTCACATCGCCGACGTCGCCCGGCTGGTCCCCGCGGGAGGTCCGACGGACCGCGAGGCGGCCCGGCGCGGAACCTCCGTCTACGTACCCGGCGGGGTCGTGCCCATGTTGCCCGAGCGTCTCTCGTCGGACCTCTGCAGCCTCCGGGCGGACGAGGACCGCAACGCGGTCACGGCAGAGCTCGTGGTCGACCCCGACGGCGCGATCACCTCGCGCCGCTTCTATCGCTCCCTGATCCGCTCCCGTCGACGCCTCACCTACCCCGAGGTCGACGCCGCGCTCTCCACGAGCTCGAGCGATCGCCCCGATCTGGGGCCGGCGGCCGAGGCCGCGGAGCGGCTGCGTGCGCGGCGTGCCGCTCGGGGCGCCCTGAGCGTGGTCTCGCGCGAGCCGGAGTTCCTCCTTGGCGACGGGGCGATTATCGAGGCGCGGGTCGCGAGCGAGACGCCGGCGCACGCCCTGGTCGAGGAGTGCATGGTGGCCGCGAACGAGGCGGTGGCCGCATTCCTCGTCGAGCGACGCGCTCCCTGCCCCTTCCGTCACCACGAGGACCCCTCCGAGACCGCGGTCCGTCGCCTCGGCGACCAGCTTCACGAGCTGGGGGTGCGCGTTCCCGCGCTTCCGGACGGCGGGATGGGCCCGACCGCATGCCGTGAGGCCGCCGCCGCCCTCTCTGACGCGCTCCGCGATCACCTCGTCGTCCGCGGCGGCGACGGCCGGGGCCTCTGGCCTCTGGTGCTGCGCTCGCTGAAGCGCGCACACTATTCGCCCGGCGATGTGACGCACTCGGGGCTGGCCAGCCCAGCCTACCTTCACTTTACGTCGCCGATCAGGCGTTATCCCGATCTGTTGGCCCACCGGGCCCTGCTGGACCAGCTCGGCGTCGGGCCTCCCGGGCCGGGGCCCTCCGAGGTGGGGGAGGTGGCCTGGCACGCCACGGAGCGCGAGCGCGAGGCCGGTACGGTCGAACGTCGGGCCGACGCGATGTGCGCCGCATGGTTCCTGGGGCAGACGTTGCGCGCCGGCGGGGAGGACACGATCTTCGCCGGGCGCGTGACCGGCGCGATCGACGCCGGGCTCTTCCTGGGCTTCGGAGACGTCTTCGAGGGTTTTCTTCCCGCTCGGCGGCTGCCGGACGACCACTACCGCCAGCACCCGCTCGAGATCGGCGTCGTGGGAGCGCGCACGGGGCGGCGCATCCTGCTGGGCAGCGAGCTCGCTGTCCGCGTCGTCCGCATCGACGCGCTGCGGGGTCGCGTGGAGCTCGAGCCGGCCGACGCTCCCGGCCGCCCGCGGCGCGGCCGGACCGGAGCGCGACGTGCCTCCGCGCGCCCTGGCGCGTAGCGTTTGCCGACCATGGCCAAGAGGAAGAGCCCCAACCCCCCGCCGCAGCGCGACATCGCTCGCAACCGTCGGGCGACCTTCGACTACGAGATCGTCGAGCGCATGGAGGCCGGCCTCGTGCTGCTCGGAAGCGAGATCAAGGGGCTGAGGGAGCGA
>JAUVQP010000146.1 GCA_030598075.1 Miltoncostaeaceae bacterium
CGCCCGGAGCGTCGTCGACCGCGACGCCCACGACCTTCACGCCAGGCGTCTCGTTGGCGAAATCGACGAGGACGGGCGTCTCGCTGCGGCACGGACCGCACCACGAGGCCCAGAAGTTCAGCACCACAGGAGTGCCGGCAAACTCATCGAGCGTCAGGTCGCCAGAGCCGTCGAGGCGAGCGACCGAGAGCGCCGGCGCGTCGCGGCGCTCCGACGGCCCGTCGACCGCCTGCGCGAACTCGTCCTCCGCACCGCCCCCGCATCCGGCGAGAAGGAGCGCTCCTGCCACGAGGACGACGGGTGCGAGCAGACGCCGCATCGCGGTGAGGCTATCAGCGCCTCCCCCCTCACGGGCCGGAGCCCGGGTTGTACCCTGAGGTCGTGGATCTCCGGCGGGTCACGCGCGCGGCGGCGGAGCTCGACCGGCGCGCCGGTGTGCGCTTGCGCGGGGATCGCGCATCGGACGCCAGGGCCGCGGCTCTGGCGGCGCGCTCGCTCGCGCCGGTCTTTCGGCTGGCGGTCACCGGCATGGTCGCGCTGCCCGCCACGAGGCGTCCGGGGGCGGAGGCGCTCGCGAGCGGCGTCCTCGCAGCCGCCGCCGCGCGCCTGCTTAGAGACCGGCTCGGAAGGCCGCGGCCGGGGTGCCGCCCCGAGGGGGGGTTTCCGAGCCGTCATGCCGCGGCGGCGGTCGCGATCGCGCGAGCGGCCGCGCGAGCCGACCGGCGCCTGGGCGCCGGGCTCGGCGTCCTCGCGGGCGTCGGCCTCGTCGGAAGGGTGCTCGTGGGCGAGCACGAGCCTGCCGACATCGGCGCCGGAGCCGCGCTCGGCTGGCTGGCGGATCGGGCCGTCGAAGGCTTGGTGCGGTAGGCCCGAGGCTCTTTCGAGCGCCCGCTACGCGGCCCGCGCGCCCGCTTCGTTCGCGACCGTGACCCGATCGCGACCGGCTCGCTTGCTCGCGTAGAGCGCGCCATCCGCGGCGCTCATCATGCGCGAGCCCGTCTCGCCGTCGACTGCCGGGTCGTACTCCGCGACGCCCGCCGAGATGGTGGTGCCGGCCCATTCCCCGCCGGCCACGGCGACCCTCAGGCCGCCCACCGAGGCTCGGATGCGCTCGGCCGCGACAACAGCCTGCGCCGCGTTACCCAAGATGATCATCGCGAACTCCTCGCCCCCGTATCGAATGGCGATCTCGGACCGGCGACCCTCAGAGCGCATCGTCTGGCCCACGAGCGACAGCAATCGGTTGCCGGCGTCATGGCCGTGCTGATCGTTGAAGGCCTTGAAGTCATCGAAGTCGAGGAGGACAAACGACAGCGGATGCTTGTGACGCGCCGCGCGCTCGCACTCTCGCGGGAGCACGTCGACGAGGTACGCGTAGTTGTGGAGCCCGGTAAGCCGGTCCACGAAGCTGAACTCGGTCGCGCGGCGGATGTCCCTGGTGCTCGCGTCGAAGCCGATCCCGACCGTGAGCCCGACGGCGAAGAAGCAGCACCACGCTCCGATCAGGAGCGCCCCGTTGCCCGGCTCCTGACCCGCCGCCAACGCCATCACCAGGCCCGACGCGACGGCCGAGGCGCCGAACCCCCGCACCCCTCCGAGCGGGATGGAGAGGGCCATGGGCACGACCAGGGCGGGCCAGGCCTCCCATACCCCGAGGATCACGAGCGCCAACGGCACGGCGAGAAGCGCCGCCAGCGCGACCCCTCGGCGACGCGCCGCCGGACCCGATGCGGGCGCGGCGAGCCGGCCCGGCGGCGTATCGCGCGTGAGAGCACGTCTCCCGATGGATTTCGAAGCTACCGCCGAGCCCGGACGGCACGGGCGGCACTACACTTGCGGGCCCTGTGACCCCTCGCGCCTCCTCCCGCACGAGCGATCTTCCCGGGGTTCCCCACCCCGCGCTCGCCGGGCGCTCGCTGCTGACGCTGCGAAACCACCCGCCGGACGCGGTCGAGGCCGTACTGGACCTCGCGGACGCGCTCAAGGCGCGGCGCGACGGGTGGCCCCCGGCGTTGGCCGGCCGGGTGATCGCGCTGGTCTTCGAGCGCCCGTCGACCCGTACGCGCGTGTCCTTCGAGTCGGGCATCGCGCGCCTCGGCGGCTCCAGCCTCGCGCTGGCCGGGCGCGACCTTCAGCTCGGGCGCGGGGAGACGGTGGAGGACACCGCCAAGGTCCTGTCGCGCATGGTCGACGGCATCGTTCTCCGAACGGGTCCCCACGAGAACCTCGTGGAGCTCGATCGCCACTCCACGGTCCCCGTGTTCAACGGGCTGACCTACGAGCACCACCCGTGCCAAGCGCTCGCCGACGCCCAGACGATCCGCGCGAGGACCGGGAAGCTGGCGGGCGTCCGCGCCGCGTTCGTGGGCGACGGCAACAACTGCTGCTCCTCGCTCATGATCGTGGGCGCGCTGACCGGCATGGAGGTCGTCGCCGCTTGCCCGGAGGGCTACGAGCCGGATGCCGAGGTCGTCGCCTGGGCGGACGCGGCGGGACGGGAGCGCGGCGGGGGAGCAAGCGTGGTGAGCGACCCGGCGGAGGCCGTCGCCGGCGCCCGCGCGGTCTACACCGACACCTGGGTCTCGATGGGCGACGAGGACGCGGCGGGGGAGCGACGCGCCGCCTTCGCGCCGTATCGGGTGGACGACGCGCTGCTCGATCGCGCGGCGCCCGACGCGTTCGCGCTGCACTGCCTGCCCGCGCACCACGGCGAGGAGATCACCTACGAGGTGCTGCACGGGCCGCGGTCGGCGGTCTGGGACCAGGCCGAGAACCGCATGCACGTCCAGTCGGCCTTGCTCGCGCACGCACTCGCCAGCGCCTGATGCCGGGTCGACAAGGCTGATCGCCGTGGGGCTCTTCCGCCGAAAACGACGGACCAGGCCGGCGCCGCGCTGGGTGTCGGTCGCCACCGCCCAACATCAGCCCGAGGCCGAGCTTCTCGCGAACATGCTGGCCGAGATCGATGTTCCCGTCATCATCCGGCGCTCCGTGATGGACGTGCCCGAGATGCTCGCGGCGGGCCCCCGCCAGCTCCTCGTCCCGGCGGACCGGGAGATCGAGGCGCGCGCGCTCCTCGATCCGCTGCCCGAAGGCGACGGCGATCCGGACGAGCCCGCGTGAGCGCCGAGCGACGCTTCGGTTCGGGGCTCGGCGAAGGATCCGACCCAGTCGAGGCCGCCCGCGAGGCGGCGGACGCCGCCGCCGAAGGGCTCGCCGGAGCGTCCGCGGACCTCGTCGTCGTGTTCGCGACGCCGGCGCTCGCCCGCGAGCAAGCGGTCCTCGACGAGATCCATGGCCGCCTGTCGCCGGCGCACCTCATCGGTTGCTCGACCGAGACGGTGATGGCCGGCGCGCGTGAGCTGGAGAACCAGACCGCCATCGCGGTCTGGGCGGCGAGCCTGCCAGACGCGGAACTGCTGTCGTTCGAGCTTCGCGCCCACCCGTTGGCGGGGGGCATCGGCGTCGGCGGATGGCCCGACGAGGTCGGCCCGCGCCCCGGGAGCCCGTGGACCGTGATCCTTCTCGCCGACCCCTTCAGCTTTCCGACGGACGGATTGCTGGCCCGGGTGAACGAGGAGTCCGAGCGGCCGCCCGTGATCCTCGGAGGCCTGGCGTCGGGTGGCCACCGCAGGGGAGAGCATCGCCTACTGTTCGGGGACCGGTCGATGAGCGAGGGCGCCGTCGCGGTCGCCGTCGCGGGCATCACGGTCGTTCCCGTCGTGTCTCAGGGGTGCGCGCCCATCGGGCCGGAGATGGTCATCACCGCGGCAGAGAACAGCGCGGTTCGCGAGCTCGCGAGCACGCCGGCGCTCGAGAAGATCGAGGACGTCATGCGCAGCCTGACCGACGACGAGAGAGCGGTCGCGGCGAGCGGCCTCCTGGCAGGGCTCGTCA
>JAUVQP010000037.1 GCA_030598075.1 Miltoncostaeaceae bacterium
CTCGAGGCGACGCTGAACCGCTTCTCGGCTCGCGACATCGCGACCTTTCAGCAGATCTCGCTGACCGAGGATGTCGACATGGCCAAGGCGATCACCGAGCTGAAGATGCGCGAGTCGGTCCTACGGGCGTCCATGGCCGTCGGCTCACGCGTCATCCAGCCGTCGCTGGTCGACTTCATCGGGTAGCACGCCGTCGGGAGACGTCCGCCGCCCCGAGGACATCGCGTCGTGATCCAAGAAGAAGCCGGGATCGTTCCCGACCACAGGCGATCCTCCGCGGGTGCCGACCGAGGCGACGTGCGCGAGGCAGCGGGTCGCTGCCCGGCTCCTCAAGTCCGGCCGAGTGGGTCCGACTACAGCGGGGCAACTGCCCATATTTCTGCCAAAGGAGACGCCCTCGGCCGAATCGAGCGAGGGAACACGATCGCGGTGTCGCGTTGGCCAGCCAGCCTCAGGACGAGCGCGAGCTGACCTTGGCGGCGGCGCCACCTCCGGTGCGCGTCGACGTCGATTCGGGGAACAGCGAGATCGATTTCTCCCCATCGGCGATACGAGCGATCGCCGACCTGACGCCCGTCGAGGTCCACGCGACCCCGTCGAGCGTGACGGTGTACAGGGAAGTCCCGTCTGGGGTCAACATTCACGCGTGAGCCGTAGCACGGCCCCCGGCGAGCGCGACCAGGCGAGAAAGGACTTCCCGCGATGGGCCTGAGAATCTTCAACAACGTCGAGGCGCAGAACACGCACCGACAGCTTGCGATGACGAACCTCCATCTGCAACGGACGATGGAGAAGCTCAGCTCGGGTCTCCGCATCAACCGCGCGGCGGACGATGCCGCGGGCCTTGCCGTCAGCGAGGAGATGCGCACCCAGATCCGCGGCATGAAGGTCGCGTCGCGGAACGCGCTGGACGGCGTCAGCCTCGTCCAGGTTGCCGATGGCGCGCTCGCCGGGGTTGGCGACATGCTCCAGCGAATTCGCGAGCTTGCCGTTCAGGCGGCGAACGGGACGTTCAGCGACCAGCAGCGCGCCAACCTCGACGCCGAGGCTCAGCAGGTGCTGAGCGAGCTCGCGCGCGTCGCGATCGACACCGAGTTCAACGGCATCAAGCTTTTCTCGGGCTCGGTCGCCACGGCCGCCTCGGCGATAACGCTCCACGTCGGCGCCCAGGCCGGGCAGGTGATCGCCTTCACGATCGCCACCATGACGGCCTCGGGCCTCGGCATGTCGAACATCGCGGTGTCAACCGCGGCGTCGGCCACGGCGGCGCTCGCGTCAATCGACGCGGCGATCCGCACGGTGAACTCGCAGCGGGCCTCCATGGGGGCGATCCAGAACCGGCTGGAGCAGACCATCAGCCGGCTCAACCTGACGGCGGAGAACCTCCAGGCCGCGGAGTCGCGGATTCGAGACGCCGACATGGCGGCGCAGATGATCGAGTTCACCAAGCATCAGATCCTCCAGCAATCCGGCATCGCCATGCTTGCCCAGGCCAACCAGACGCCCCAGAGCGTCCTGCAGCTTCTCGGTTAGGCGGCTTCGTGATCGAGACCCCCAGCAAGAAGGCGGTGCTCACCGTGCGCTCTCAGGCGCTCGGAACGATCGAGATCCCGCTCGATCAGACCATCACCATGTGCGAGCCGCTCGCGGGATTTCCGGACTGCGAGCGCTACGCGCTGCTCGATCACCTGCGCGAGGACGGCACTCCGAGCGAATCGGTCTACTGGCTCCAAGCGACCGAGGAGCCGTTTCAGTCCTTCGTCCTCACGGACCCGTGGGGCATCGTGCCCGACTACGCGCCGGAGATCTCCGACGCTGACGCGGCCGCTCTTGGCCTGCGCTCGTTCGAGGGCACGCGCGTTCTGGTCATCCTGACGATGCCCTCCGACCCCTCCATGATGACCGTCAACCTACGCGCGCCGATCGTGGTCAACGTGGCGAGGCGGACGGCCAAGCAGGTCGTCCTATTGAGCGACGCGTACCACACGCGTCATCGCCTGTCGGACCCCGGCGACGAGCCCGCCGAGCGTCGCGACGACGAGCGCGATGCTTGAGGGGGGCTGTCTCGGAATGAGCCGCGGCCGGGCTGCCGCAAGAACCGAGCGAGGCGAGAAGGCAGGGAAGGAGCCTTGGGGCATTGCCCCGAGTGATGACGCCGCATCGCGGCGGTTGCAGCCCGCAGACGGTCGTGGCCCTTCATTCTGAGAGAGCCTCGAAGCTCGGTGCGTCAGCGTGGGACAACCGAGCGCCCTCCCTCGACGCGGCGCGAAAGCCAGTCGAGCAGCATGCGGCGCTCGTCCGAGTCGAGCCAGTGCTCGATCGCATGGCGCAAGCGATCCAGCGACGCCCGATCGCCCGCGAGCGCCTGGTTGCGTTGCGTGCGCCATGCAAGCCACCCGACCAACCGCTCCGCGTCGTCCTCGGACAGGTTGAGGCGGCAGAAGCGTATGAGGTCATCGACCGAGGCCACGGGCCGGCCAGTGTAGCGAACATATGTTCGCTACGAGAGGACGAGCTACTCGTCGACCCCTTCGTCGTCGCTCTCGGACAGCTCGCGCTCTGCGGCCTCCTCGACCGAGACGTCTCCCCCGTCGACCCCCTCGGGCTCGTCGCCGTCGGCAGCGGTGTCCTCCTCATCGGACCCGCTGTCGACCTTGGCCTCCGCCGTGACCGCGTCATCGACATCGCCGTCGCCCCCCAGCACCTGGGCGAGCGCAGGGGTGACCGCGGAGGCACCGCCCTCGTCTCCCTCGCCCGTCTCGTCGTCGAGACCATCGAGGAGCAGCGGATCGGCCTCGATCTCGGCATCGGGCAGCTCGAGGTCGTCGGCCCGGCCGTCGGGGTCCCACCGAACGGCGATCTCGCCATCGATGATCTCGGCCTCGGCCAGGGCCACCGGGTCGCGCGAGATGAGCTCGCCCGCCGCGGGGGGCGGAGCCGACTCGGCTCGCAGCTCGGCGGGGTCGGCCGTCAGCCAGAGCGTTATCTGGCGCGCCCTCTTCGCGACAGCGTGCACGAGCGCGTAGCGCGAACCGTTGACGTGTTCGAGCGACGAATCCAAGCGACGTCCGTACAGCATCCAACCTCCCCGAGCGTTTGTAGGAGCCGTCAGGCCCACGGGTAATACTACTGTTCATAACGCCCGCAGCGGCATGGCTCGGGGCGTGCCCGAAGGAGGCAACGGAATGCTCGTGCTCACCAGGAAGGTCAATCAGAGCATCGTCATCGGCGACAACGTCGAGATCTCGGTGCTGTCGGTGATCGGCGAGAAGGTGCGGCTGGGTATTCAGGCGCCCCGCGAGATTCCGGTGTTCCGCAAGGAGGTCTTCATCGAGATCCAGGCGCAGAACATCGAGGCCGCCGAACCGAGCAAGGACGCGCTCGACCGCGCCCTCGACGTGATCGGCGACGACGAGAGCCGAAAGGGCTAATCCGTCTCGGGGCGAGCGGCCGTGTCGGCGGCCGTCGCCTGAGATTTGGTGTGCCCCAAACCTCAAGAGGGCCTTCCCCCCGTCGATTGGGGCGACGGAGGCACGAGGGCCGCGGAAGGCTCGCGTGTGATCCACCCGGCGCCGCAAGGATGCGGAAGCGGGCGAGCGACACAACCACAGAGCTCTTACGACCCCACGCATTCACGGAGGAATCAATGGGTCTTCGCATCTTCAACAACGTCGAGGCGCAGAACGCGCACCGGACGCTGCAGAACACCAACATGCAGCTCAGCCGGGCGATCGAGCGCCTCTCGAGCGGTCTTCGGATCAACCGCGCTGCCGATGACGCCGCCGGGCTGGCTGTGTCGGAGAGCATGCGCTCGCAGATCCGGGGCATGAACGTCGCCTCGCGCAACGCGCAGGACGGCGTCTCGCTGGTTCAGGTGGCGGACGGGGCCATGGGCAACGTCGGCGACATGCTCCAGCGAGTTCGCGACCTCGCGGTCCAGGCGGCGAACGGAACGCTGAGCGACGCGCAGCGCGCCAACCTGGACGCCGAGGTCCAGCAGATGGTCGCCGAGATCAACCGCGTGGGCGCGGATACCGAGTTCAACGGCGTCAAGGTGCTCGCCGGCTCGGTCGCCACGGCCGCCTCGGCGGTCACCCTGCAGGTCGGCGCGAACAGCGGTCAGTCGATCGCCTTCACCGTCGCCACGGTCTCGACCGCCGACCTCGGGATGAGCGGCATCGCCGTCTCCACCGCGGCCTCGGCGGCCTCGGCCCTGGCATCGATCGACGCGGCGATCAGCACGATCACGACCAACCGCGCGACGCTCGGCGCGATCCAGAACCGCCTCGAGCATACGATCAACCGTCTGGGACTCACCGCCGAGAACCTCCAGGCCGCGGAGTCGCGGATTCGCGACGCCGACCTGGCCAAGGAGATGATCGAGTTCACCAAGAACCAGATCCTGCAGCAGAGCGGTACCGCGATGCTCGCGCAGGCCAACCTGGCGCCGCAGAGCGTGCTCGCGCTCCTCGGCTCGCTCCACCCGCACCATCGCACCACTGTGAGGGGCTCGCTTCGGCGGGCCCCTCGTCGTTCCCCGAGACGTCAAGCGGATCTTCGCCCGGTCGATGGGGGTCCCATGTGGCGCCTCGTCCTCGGCTACTCCGTCGCCCCGCTTTCGGACATCGACGAGAAGGGCGTCTGGCGGCCGCCCGGAGTCGGCGGCGTCGAAGTGCTCGTCAGCCCGCCGGCCGGGGCGGTGCCCGACCCGCGCGAGCACACGCTCCGGCGCTCTCTCGACGCCGCCGGCTGGGACGGCGCGGACTGCTACCTGCACTGCCGTCCGGAGTACTACCCGCTGCCCCCCGACGCGTACGACGTGACGGAGCGCACCGCGATCGCGATCTGCGACTGGAATGTGGCGGGCCGCGTGCTCCGACTGCTCGACGAGCACGTCGACGCCATCGTCTGCGATCACCAAGGCGTCGATCTCCTGGCCCGCCCCGGGGGTCCGCCCATCGTCCCCGGTCTCCTGTGGGGCTGGGACGCCGCGAGCTGGCCGGCCGCGGCCGTCGAGCGGCCGCGCGACATCGACGTCCTCTTCGTGGGCAGCCGAGACCAGTGCGTTCACCCGGTCCGCGAGCAGCGGCTGGCCCGCCTCGGGCGCCTCGGCGAGCGCCACGCCGTCGAGATCCGCACCTCGGTCTACGGACAGGCCTACCGCGACCTCCACGAGCGCGCGCGGCTGGTCTTCAACCACAGCGTCCGCGGCGACGCGAACGTGCGCAGCTTCGAGGCTCCGGTCGCCGGCGCGTGCGTGCTGAACGAGCGATCCAATCCGACGCTGCCGCTGATCTTTCGTCCCGACCGAGACTACGCGACCTATGACGAGAGCGACCTCGCGGCGGTGGTCGACCGGCTGCTGGGCGACGACCAATCGCGCATCGCGATGGCCCGCGCGGGCCAGAAGGTCGCCCTGGATCACTCCTATGACCGCCACTGGGCCTCGATCGTGACGGAGCTTCGCGACGCGGTCGCGGGTCCGCGGCGCGGCGGGCGTCCGACGCCGACGACCATCGCGGACCAGTGGCTGACGTCTTCCGTGGAGGGCGCGCGCGAGGGCGCGGCCGACACCGCCCGGCGCGCGGGGGCAGAGGAAGCCGCCGCCGAGCGCATCGAGGCGCTCGCCGCGCTCGGAGGACCCCGCGGCCTTGATCCTCATGGTTGGCGAATCGCGGATCGCATCACGCGCAAGGCGGCGGCGCGGCCATGGGCGATCGGCGACTCGGCGCTGACGCTGGCTCGCTGCGAGGTGGCCGGCGCGCTCGGTCGCGCCGGCGAGGCCGCGCGACTGGCGGCTGACGCGCTCGCGATCGAGAAGCCCGTCATCTCCGGACTGGCGCCGACGCGCTTCGACCCCTGGCAGATGGCGCTGGAGCGCGCGTTGCTCATCGCGCGCGACGACGCCGACGCGACGGAGCGTGCGGCCGATTGGGCGCGATCGCGCGCCCAATGGCTACTCGCGTGCGCGTCCGAGGGCGGCAACGGGCTCTCGCCGCGGGCCCTTCTGGAGGGCATCGAGTGCGCCCCGAGCATGCCGTCCGTCCTCGTCGCGCGGGCCGAGCGGCGCCTCGCCGACGGCGCGCTGGAGGATGCCGTCGACGACCTCCGCCGTGCGCTCGACACCTGGCCGCTCGATGCCGGGCTGGCACGTCGGCTGGCCGACGTGCTGACCCAGTCCGGGAGAGCCTCCGAGGCGTCGGCTGTGCTGGGCGGCCTCGCGACATCGCTCTCCGGCTTTCCCGCGGATTCCGAGACGCGGGCGGCGCTCGCGGCCGAGGCGCGGGCGCTCTCCGGTGCCGATCGGGCTCCGACCGTCGCCTGGTGCTGGGCGGACGATGTCGGGCCCGCGGGACTCGTGGCGGCGGTGCGCCTGCGCGCGGCCGGCGCCGTCCCGGCGGAGCGCCTTCGGATCGCGTGCTCGGGCCAGGAGGCGCTGGACATCGCCGAGTCCGCGGCGCTTACGGCTCTCGCCGATCGCATGGTGGACCCCGGCGACCTTGCCAACACCGAGATACTGGTCGATGCCCATCCGGAGACCGAGCGCTGGCGCCGGGTCGCCGCATCGAAGATGGTTATCGCGCGAGCGGGATCACGGGATGCCGATCTGGCACGCCGGATGGGCCGTCCGGTGCTGACGCCGCACGTCTAAGGGTCTCGGCCTCGCCGGCCCGCGGCGTCGGAGCGCGGCCGAGAAGGTGGGCGAGCTCGCAGTCGAACAGCGGGCGGGGAAGCAGCGCGAGATCCGCTCCGCCGTCGAGGTCCACGCCGAGGGCACCAAGCTCACGGGCCAACCGCTCGGCGGCGACAGCGACGGGAAGGCCCTCCCGCATGGGCACCGCGATCGCGATGGTCTCTCCGGCCGCCGCATCGGCCGCGAGGTCGGCGAGCGGGCCGGCCCCGCAGGCCGACGGCCGGTAGGCGACGATGGTCGTCCTGGGCCCGATGTGATCGCCGAGCTCGGGATCCTGAGGCTGCGCCGGGCTCGGTGTGCCGGCGATCTCGACGTGGATCGTGGCGCCCAGCTCGGCGGCCGCGAACCCGACGAGCTCGCTCGCGGTGCGCGGACGATCGAGCGTCGCGAGCGATCTCGTGAGCAGGTCGTCGACGGACTCCAGAAGGACGAGCGAGGATATCTCGGGTCGCCCCGCGCGGATGGCGGCGAGGCGCATCAGACCGGCGGCCGGATCGTCGAAGACCGGATCGGCGATCAGTTCGGCGCCCTCCTCGGCGAGGATTCCGAGCAGCGCCGACTCGACTCCGAACCGTCCGGACTCGCCGCGGATGCGGGCGAGCAGGGCGGCGCGGGATGTCGCGAAGGAGGTCCAACCGGCCACGAGCGGATCGCCGTCCGGGTCGTCGGCGGCCGCGCGAAGCACCGCCCCGGTCCGAGCCGAGGAGCGGAGGCGCTCGGTCAGATAGAAGGCGTCGGCCGGCAGCGCGGAGTCGGGGTCGAGCGCCACGACGACGACCTCGGCGCTGGAGGCGGCGAGGGCGCGCTCGGTCGCCCGGGTGCGTGACAGGCTGCCGCCGTCCGTCCAGATGTCGACCCAGTCCAGCCGGCTGTCGGGAACCGACTCGGGCTCCGGCGCGGCCACGAGCCGAAGCGGCTCCGGGGGGGCGGGGAAGGGACGGGTCCGGCGGCCGGCCCGCGGCCGGACAACCGACGCGATGGCGGCGACGATCTCCTCGCCCCGGGCGTGGAGCGAGCATCCCGCGACCGACGCGACCCCCCGGCGTCGCATCGTCTCCTCGCGCGGCGGGTCGTCCAGCAGGGCGACGAGCTTGCGCTCGATCTCGTCGTCGTCGTCGGTCGGGTCGATCACGATGGTGGCTTCGCGAAACGGGTCGCCCTCGGCGCCCGACGGCAGGTCGCCGCAGCCCACAGCGCCGCAGGCCGCCGCCTCGAAGTCCTTCTGCGACACGATCCCCCAGGTTGTGCCGGTCACCGCCACCCGCGACCGTCGCAGGTGGCTCGCGAAGAGCGGCTGGCCGCGGAGCGGGGGCGCGGTCCGGGGGGTCAGCTGCCAGTAACCCGGGTGCGCGAGATCGACCACGCGGTAGCGTTCGGCGAGCCCGCGGGCCACGCGCTTCACCCGCGCGCGCACAGGGTAGGCACTCCGGTGCTCGGCCCCCGAGACGAGGATGTCCACGTCCCGTTCGGAGCCCTCCGGCGGCAGGTGGCAGAGCGCTGGATCGACTCCGAGCGGGACGCTCAGAAAGCGCGCCCCGAGCTCGTCCAGGACCTCGTCGTAGTCCGAGTACACCTCGCGCGAGGCCATCCCGAGCATGGCGGCCGGACGGGCCTGCCGCAGCAGGTCGATGCGCGCCGCGACCGCGGCCCCCGGATCGGACATGAAGGCCACGACGGGACGTCGCACGTCAGTGAGCCCCGCCCAGAGCTCCGTCCAGAGATGCGGAATCATGTGGTGCAGGTCGGGGAGGAGCACGACGTCGGCGTCCACATGCTCCGCCGCTGCGCCGAGGGTCATGGGCGTGTAGCCGCAAAGGCCCGGGCCCCAGACGACCAGGTCGGCCGAGCGCCCAAGCTCCAGCCACATGTTGGTCACGATCGTGTCCATCGATCGCGACAGGACATCGAGGCGCTGAGGGAGGAGGATCCTCAACGGAGCGCCCAACGTTCACGTCGAGGCTGCTGGCATGGTGCCGTCACGTGAGGCTGCCTCGGCATGACGGGCCACGACCGTGCGCGGGCCTTGAGACCTTCGCGATGCGGCGCCATCGCTCGGGGCGATGCGCCGGAGCATCGCGCCCTCCCCGCTTCCTTGCCTCCCTCGGTGCTCGCGGCACGCCGGCCGCGGTTCACTCTGAGACAGCCCCCACGAACGAGACGAGCGCCGTGTGCGCCGGCATGGCCTGCGGTGGCGGCGAGCCGTCGGCGTCGAGGTGGCGGACCACCTCGAACGTGTGCTCCATCCCCTCGCGAAGCTCGACCTCCGGCTCCCAGCCCAGACGCCGGAGCTTGCCCGAGCTCAGGCGCTTGACCACGGTCTGCCCGGCGGGGGCGTCAAGCACCTCGATGAGGTGCGACGGCGCGCACGCGATGTCGCAGGCGGTCTCCGCCACCTCGAGCATGCTGGCCTCGTTGTCGTCGCGGCCAACGTTGTAGACGCCGACGCCGGAGGCGCTTTCCTGTCCGGTCGTGGCCATCTCGCCGCCCTCGATGATCGCGCGCACGCCGCGTGCGGTGTCGCCGACATAACACCAGCATCGCGACGCTCCCCCGTGCACGGTCAGCGGCTGGCCGGTGTTCGCCTGCCAGAGCATGTTGATGATCGCCGCACGCCCGCGCCCGGCGGGCAGGCCGGGGCCGTAGGGCATGGAGAGGCGGACGATCTGAAGCCCCTCGGGCGCGTAGAGCTGGAACGCCTGCTCCCCCCAAAGCTTGGAGACGCCGTAGAGGTTGTGCGGCAGGACCATCGGGCCGCCCTCGTAGCAGAGCGCCGCGCCCTGGTCGCCGTAGATCTCGCTGGTGCTGGCGTACATCACACGGGCGCCGACCTCGGCCGCCTCCCGCGCGACCCAGGTGGTCATCAGCGCGTTCTCGCGGATCGTCCACTCGAGCGAGGCCTCGCCGAAGAGGCGACCGACCTGGGCCGCGAGATGGACCACCAGCTCCGGGCGGTGGTCCCGCAGGATCCTCCGGGCGACGCCCGGCTCGGTCAGGTCGCCGTCGTCCAGGTCGACGCCACGCACGTCGTGGCCGGCGGACCCGAGCTCATCGCTCAGGTGGCTGCCGATGAATCCCCTGGCTCCCGTCACGAGGATGACCATGATGTGCTCTCCGGCGATCGGTTCCGGGCAGGTGGCGTCATGTCGGCTCGGCGCGGCCGCGCTTGAGGCGCGGGACGGCGACCCAGCCTGCGATACTCGGACGACGTGGCCTCCCCGGCGCCACCCCGCTCCACGCTGCACGTCGGCGTCGCCGTGCGGGCGCGGACCTCGTTGAGCAGGCTTCTCGGTGAGGGCGCGCGGCTCGACAGTGCCGCCGCGGCGGCGATTCGGTGCGGGCAGGCGTCGGCCCGCGCCGTCTTGATCGCCGCGGACCGCGCGCGCGGGCTGGCGGGGGCATCCGGGCGAAGCGGGGCGCCGGAGTGAGGCCGGAGGCCAGCATCGTCATTCCGTGCTTCAACGCTGTCGAGTACACGATGGCCTGCGTGGCGAGCATCGAGCGCCACAGCCAGGAGAGCCACGAGATCGTGCTCGTCGACAACGGGAGCACCGACGGGACGTCGGAGTGGTTCCAGGCCGGCGACCACGGGATGCTCGTGCGCAACCACCAGAACCTGGGCTTCGCCGTGGCTGCCAATCAGGGCATGGAGGCCGCGATGGGGGACACCGTCGTGCTGCTCAACAGCGACGCTCTCGCGACCCCGGGTTGGCTGACAGCGCTTCTCGGCGCGCTTCGGCGCGACCCCACGCTGGGCGTCGCGGTGCCGCGCTCCAACTTCGTCATCGACCCCCAGATCATCGAGAC
>JAUVQP010000038.1 GCA_030598075.1 Miltoncostaeaceae bacterium
GAGCGCCGCGGCATGCTGAAGGTCTGGAACATCGTGTTGGTCATCCTGGCCTTCACGCTCGCCCTGTTCGGCACCTTCCTCACGCGAAGCGGCATCGTGGCGAGCGTTCACGCCTTCGGCGAGTCGACTCTGGGCCCGTTCTTCGCCGCCTTCATCGGGGTCGTCCTCATCGGCTCCGTCGGCCTTCTGATCAGCCGCCTGCCGGACCTTCGCAGCGAGCACTCGCTGGAGAGCTACGTGAGCCGCGAGGCGGTCTTCCTGTTCAACAACCTGCTGCTCCTCGCCCTTGCGTTCGCGACGTTCTGGGGAACGGTCTTCCCGATTCTCACCGAGGCGGCGCGCGGCTCGCGCATCACCGTGGGGCCGAGCTTCTACGACCAGGTGGCCATTCCCATCGGCATCGCCCTGCTGGTGCTCACGGGCGTCGGCCCGCTGATCGCGTGGCGCAAGGCGTCGCTCACGCAGCTTCGGCGCCGGTTCAGGGCTCCCGTCGCCGTGGCGCTGGCCGGGGCCGCCGTGCTCTGGGCGCTCACCGACGCGTGGAGCACGTGGGCTGCGGGTGCGGTGTTCACGGCCGCCGTGTTCGTGACAGCGACCATCGTGGGCGAGTTCTGGCGCGGCCTCCGGGTCCGTCACGCGCTCGGCGGAGTCTCGTGGCCCGGGGCGCTGGTCTCGATGGTCGCGCGCAACCGTCGTCGCTACGGTGGATACATCGTCCACCTCGGGGTGGTGATCCTGATCGTCGGCATCGCCGGCTCGTCGAGCTTCGCCAGCCAGGGGGACTTTGCCCTCCGCGCCGGGGAGTCCGGGAGCGTCGCCGGCTACACCTTCGTCTACGAGGATTTCGAGCGCTCGCGGGACGAGCACGTCGGAAACGTCTCGAGCCGCATCGCCGTGCTCGGCGAGGACGGCGGCCGGGTGGCCACCATGACCCCCGCCGTCAACTTCTATTTCGCCGACGAGCAGCGCTCCACCGAGGTCGCGATCGACTCGCGCCCGACGCGCGACATCTACATCGTCCTCGCCGGGCTCAGCGAGGACGGCGTGGCCCGGTTCTCGGTGTTCATCAACCCGTTGGTCATGTGGTTGTGGATCGCCGGGCTGTTCATCGTGGCGGGGGGCGCGCTCGCCGGGATGCCGGGCCTGCCGGCGCGACGCCGCGAGCCGGCCACGTCCTCCGACGAGGGCGCCCGGCGCGCTCGCGCCTAGCGCGCGCGACCGCGGCCTCGCGGCGCTCGGAGTTAAGCTGCGGTCGTGGCCGCGGCACTGATCGTTCTCGCCATCGCCGCACTGATCATCGTGGCGGCCGCTCTGTGGCCGCTCCTCAGGGATCGGACGGACGTGGTCGGGGCGGATCGCTTCCAGGATGAGCGACACCGGGTCCAGGAGGATCTGGAGCGGTCGCTGACGGCGATCGGTGAGATCGAGCACGATCACGCTGCCGGGAACCTCTCTGACGACGACTATCGGGAGCTGGACGCGGCGGAGCGCGCCCGCGCGATCGCCTTGATCCGCGAACGCGACGGCTCCGAGACGGGTCACGACGGGTCATGATCGCGCGGGCTCTGACCGCCGCCGCCGCCGTGCTTGCGTGCCTGCTTCTGGCGGCATGCAGCGCCGAGCTGCAGATGGAGGTCCAGGTGGATCGCGACGGGAGGGGGGAGCTCGCCCTCGATCTCGCGCTCGACTCGGAGGCACAGGCGGCTCTGGGTTTGTCGGGCGCGACCGACGAGCAACTCCGCGCCCACTTCGAGCAACTGCTCGTCGATGGGGGCTGGGTGGGAGATGGCGTCGAGCGCATCAGCGTCGAGCGCGATGCCGACGGTGGCGTCGTGCTCCGCACGCGGCACCCCTTCGATGACCTCGACCAGTTGGAGCGGCTGATCACGGAACCCCGGCCCATCGCGCTTCTCGCGCCCGACGCCGGGAGCCTCCAGGCGCTCACGGATCTGCCCGAGGCGACTCCGTTGCTCAACAGCTATCGATTCCGCCTGAGGGGCGGTACGGGCGACAACCCGGGTTTTCGCCTCTTCGCGCGAGGAGGGGTTGGGGAGATCGGCGGGTCGACCTGCGCGGGCAGCGAGACGGTGGGCTTCGGCAGCGCCCTCCGGAACTCGCTCCTCGTTACGTACCGCATGGATCTGCCGGGAGGACCGGGCGACACGAACGCCAACTCAACACCATTGGGCACGAACGTCTGGGATGTTCGCTACGGCGACTGTCCGGCGCTGACGGCCGCGTCGGGCGGCGGTGGCTCCAGCAGGATCGTCAACGGAGTGATACTGGCGGTTCTGGTGCTCTTCCTCATCGTTGTGTTCGGCGTTCGCGCGCTGCGCCGACGACGGCGCAAGAGGGCCCTCTAGCGTCGTCCCAACCCTCGGAGGCTTGACCGGTGACCCGGGTTACCCTTAGCATCCTCCGCCGTTGGCCCGAAACGCCACCGCTCGGCTGGCTTACGGTATTCGCACTGGCCGCCATCGGACGTTTCCGCGCTGCCTCCGACCAAGGAGTCACGGACAATCGGTCCTCGACCGCGAACTAAGTCGCTTGCCGCCCAGGTGATCGGCTTCACCACGGCTCTCGGCGGGCTCATCGCGATGCTCGCCGTCGTTGGGACCGCGACCGCGATGGAGGTCGAGTTGCCCACGGGTTCCCCGAGGAATTTGGCGCCCGGCGACGCGCCGGCCGGCGTGAAGGACGAGCCGGTGGAGCCGACTGCGACCACCGTCAAGCTGGTGCCGCTCAGGACGCTTCGGATGCGCTCGCGTGGCGAGTATGTGCGCGACCTCCAAAAGGCGCTGCGGAAGCGGCGGATCCTCGTCAGGGTGGACGGCACCTTCGGGCGCGGCACCCGCCGCGGCGTACGCATCGTCCAGAAGCGGAAGAAGCTCCGCGCGACCGGGGTCGCCACCGTGAGGTTCCAGCGGCGGCTCGGCATTCGCCCGCGCAAGCTCACCGTCCCGGTCAGCGGCGGCGCTGCCACCCCGGTCACCGAGGGGGTGTTCGCCGCGTTTCCCGTGGCGCGGGGGTACTCGTACTCCAACGACTACGGCGCGCCGCGCAGCCAGGGCTCGCACCAGGGGATCGACATCATCGCGCCGCGCGGGATCCCGATCTACGCCGTCAACGACGGCGTCGTCGACCGCCTGAGCCGGGCCGAGCAGGGCCTCGGTGGACGGTACGTCTGGCAGAAGGGCACCGACGGGACCACCGAGTACTATTACGCTCACATGGACTCGATCGCCGCCGGTCTCGATGCTGGAGACCGCGTCTCCGCGGGTCAGGTCATCGGCACCGTCGGCAACACGGGTGACGCACGCTTCGGGGTGCATCACCTGCACTTCGAGTGGCGGCCGAAGGGACGGTCCTCCAATCCATACCCGCATCTGATTGCGGCGGATCCGACGAAGAGCCCACCGTCGGCCGCGGGGCGCTAGCGCTCCTGGCGGGGTGCTAGCTCGATGAGTTCGCGCCGCATCTCGGTCCGGCGTGCGCGACGGGTCGCCGTCGCGTGCATCGCCGCCGCCGCCCTCGGCGGCGCCGTCACGGCCGCCCAGCTCGCCGGCGCTCCGGCCGACGAGAAGGCCGATGTCGACGAGCGGCTCAACAGGACCGAGGAGCGCCTGCGCGAGGCTCGGGATCGGGAGAGCATCCTCAGCACGGAGGTCGAGGGCTACACGTCGCGCATCCGTGTGCTCGAGCAGCGCTTGGCGCCGCTCCGCGCTCGCTCAGAGCGTCTGGATGCGGAGCTGGCCGCGCTCAGAGATCGCCTGGACACCCTGACCCGGAGGCTCCGGATCGAGAGGGAACGGCTCGCCGAGGCCGAGGACGCTCTGGCACGCCGCCAGGTGCTCTTGGGGCAGCGCCTGCGCGATCTCTACGTTCGCGGCGAGCCCGACCCGCTGCTCATCCTGATCGAGTCCGGAAGCCTTGCGGCCGCCGCGGACACCGCCGAGGTCATCGAGTTGATCGTCGCGCGCGATCGCAGTCTGCTCAACTCGGTCGAGAGGTTCCGCGATGAGGTTCAGGCCACGCGGGACCGTATTGCCGCGGCGCGCGCCGAGGTCGCCGACGCGGAACGGCGTGCCATGGTCGCCGCCGTCGAGGCGCGTGAGGTCAGGGCGTCCCTCGAGGAGCAAAAGGCCGGCGTGGACAAGCTGCTCTCCGGTCGGCAGCAGCTCCTCGGGCGGGTCAGGGGCAACCGCGAGGACATCGAGGCCGAGGCCCGCGACCTCAGGGCCCGCTCGGCCGCTCTCGGCGCCAAGATCGTGGCCGCGCAGGGCGGCACGGCCGGGCCGTCCGGCGTCGTCGCCGGCGGAACCCCCAGCGCCTCGGGGTTCATCTGGCCGGTCCACGGCTCGATCACGTCCGGGTTCGGACCCCGCTGGGGCCGCATGCACGAGGGGCTCGACATCACCGGAGGATCGGGAACCCCCATCGCGGCTGCCGCCAACGGTACCGTCATCATCGCCGGTTGGAACGGCGGCTACGGCCAGCTCGTCGTGGTCGACCACGGTGGCGGCGTCAGCACCGCCTATGCCCACCTCAGCAGCATCGCCGTGTCGGTGGGACAGGGGGTCGGCCAGGGCTCCGTGGTCGGAGGCATGGGCACCACGGG
The DNA here is from genome assembly GCA_030598075.1 of Miltoncostaeaceae bacterium. Lineage (GTDB taxonomy): Bacteria > Actinomycetota > Thermoleophilia > Miltoncostaeales > Miltoncostaeaceae > JARFPS01. The sequence goes on from JAUVQP010000038.1 coordinate 4,619, forward strand.
TAGCTCCACCGGCGTGCACCTGCACTTCGAGGTGCGCCTCAACGGCGGCGCGGTCAACCCCATCGGGTATCTGTAGGAGTTCCACGGGGCGGGGCCTCGGGCGCGCTCCCGCGGCCCGCCAGGCTCCGGGCTCGCGCCAGGACCTCGTCGAGCATGGCGGGTGTCAGGCGGCCGGTAAAGGTGTTCTGCTGGCTGGGGTGATAGGAGCCGAGCAGCCAGCGGCCGTCGAGCCGCACTTCGGCGCCATGGCCGAAGCGGGGCGCCGGGCGGGGCGTCCCGAGCAGCCGTAGCCCCGCGTCCCAGGCGAGTGCGCCGAGGGCGAGCACGACGCGGACCGACCCGAGCGCGTCGAGCTCGCGGCGGAGGAACGGGAGGCAGCGGGAGCGCTCCTCCGGCGTCGGGCGATTCCCGGGCGGCGCGCAGCGGACCGCGGCCGTGACCCGGCAGCCGTCGAGCCGGAGGCCGTCGTCGCGTCCCGTGGCCTGGGGTTGGCTCGCCAGGCCCGCGCGATGGAGAGCGGCGAAGAGGAAGTCGCCGCTGCGGTCGCCCGTGAAGACCCTCCCGGTCCGGTTCGCGCCGTGGGCCGCCGGCGCCAGTCCGACGGCGAGCACCCAGGGCGCGGGGTCGCCGAAGCCCGGTATCGGACGGCCCCAGTAGGGCTCGTCGGCGTACGACCGTCGCTTCGTGCGCGCGACCTCCTCGCGCCAGGCGACGAGGCGCGGGCAGGCACGGCAGGAGACGATCTCCCGGTCGAGCGCACGAAGCTCGTCTCGGGTCATGTGTCGGGCGCCGTCGTGTGAAGGGCGAGCAACGCGACGGCCCGTGCCCGGGCCTCGTCTTCGTGCTGAAGGCCGCCGCTGTCCTCGCCGAGACTCACTCGGAGCGAAATCTGCTGCTGCGCGTGTCGAGTGGGGGCATCTGACGAGGATAGGGCGGTGGAACGAGCGGAGCCATCTGGTACCGTCCGCGGGCCGATGGTGGAGCTCGATCAGGTCCTGCCCGAGTCGGCGGCGGTCAACGCGGACGGGCATCTCCAGATCGGCGGCTGCGACCTCGTCGAACTCGCGGAGAGACACGGAACGCCGCTCGTCGTCTATGACGAGGGGCAGCTACGCGCCGCCGCCGCGGAGTACCGCGACGGGTTCGCCGCAGACGGGTCGCCCGCCGAGGTCATCTACGCGAGCAAGGCCTACTGGGGCCTCGCGATGCTGCGCCTCGCGCGCGAGGAGGGCCTCTCGATCGACGTCGCCTCGGGGGGCGAGCTGTACGCGGCGATCCGGGCGGGCTTTCCGCCCGATCGCATCTACATGCACGGCAACAACAAGGTCGATCGAGAGATCGAGGAGCTTCTCGACGCCGGAGTGGGCACGGTCATCCTCGACAACTTCGACGAGCTCGCCGCGCTCGGCGTCGCGGCGTCGGCGCGCGGCGTTCGGCAGCGGGTCATGGTGCGTGTGACGCCCGGCGTCACGCCGTCGACGCACTCCCACATCTCGACCGGGCAGGTCGACTCGAAGTTCGGCTTTCCGTTGGCCGAGGGGCAGGCGGGGGCAGCCGTCGAGGCCGTTCGCGCGGCCCCGGGGCTGGAGCTCGTGGGGCTGCACGCCCACGTGGGCTCGCAGCTCCTGGACCTCGCGGTGTACGGCGCCACCGCGGACGCCCTGGCCGATCTCGCCGAGCGGCTGGGTTCCACAGACATCACGGCGGTAAACATGGGCGGCGGACTCGGCATTGCCTACACTCGCGACGAGAGGCCGCCCTCCATCGCCGAGTACGCTCGGGCGGTGTCCGGGGCCGTGCGCGATGCCTGGTCCGCGCGCGGCATGCCCGTCCCGCGGCTCCTCGTGGAGCCGGGGCGAAGCATCGTCGGGCGCGCCGGCGTCACGGTTTACCGGGTTGGAGGGCGCAAGGTCATTCCCGGCGTGCGCACCTACATCTCGGTCGATGGCGGCATGAGCGACCATCTTCGACCGATGCTCTACGGCTCGGTGTACGAGCCCTTGGTGGCCAACCACGCCGACGGCGACCCCGCCGAGACCGTGCGCATCGTGGGCAAGCACTGCGAGAGCGGGGACATCCTGGTCCGCGAGGCCCACCTGCCGCTCGTGAAGGCAGGCGATCTCATCGCCCTTCCCGCAAGTGGGGCCTACGGGGTCTGCATGGCGTCCAACTACAACGGCGCCCCGCGGCCCGCCGTCGTGTTCGTCGACCGCGGGGCCGACCGGGTGGTGACCCGCCGAGAGAGCTACGCCGACATGCTCGCGCGAGACGCGTGAGCGCCGACTCGGTACGCATCGGTCTGCTCGGCTGCGGCACGGTGGGAAGGGCGGTGGTCCGCATGCTCGACGAGCACGGCGACACCATCGAGCGCGCCTCCGGCCATCGTCTCGAGATCGGGCCGATCCTCGTGCGGACCCCCGGCCGGTCGCGACCAGGGATCGACCCTGGCCTGCTCACCGACGACCCAGCCCGCGTCCTCGACGATCCCGGCGTGGGCATCGTGGTCGAGGTCATGGGCGGGATCGATCCGACGCTCGACTACCTGCGGCGTGCGCTCGAGTCGGGCAAGCCGGTCGTCACGGCGAACAAGCAGCTGCTCTCGCGCGAGGGCCCACGCCTTTTCGAGATGGCCGAGCGCTCGGGCACCGAGCTTCGCTTCGAGGCGTCGGCGTGCGCGGCGATCCCCGTCATCAAGGTCCTCCGCGAGTCGTTGCTCGCCGCCGAGATCCGCGCCGTCACGGGCATCCTGAACGGCACCACCAACTACATGCTCACAGAGATGGCACGGGGAGGCCTGTCCTACGAGGCGTCGCTCGCCGCGGCTCAGCGACGGGGCTACGCAGAGGCGGATCCGACGGAGGACGTCAACGGGGCCGACGCCGCGGCCAAGCTCGCCATCCTCAGCTCGATCGCCTTCCACACCCGGGTGCGGTTCGATGACGTGCCGTTCGCCGGTATCGACGAGCTCTCCGCCGAGGACGTTGCCCACGCCGCGGAACTCGGCTTCGCCGTCAAGCTGCTCGCCGACGCGCGTCTCGTCGACGGAGGCGTGAGCGCGAGCGTCGCGCCGATGCTCGTTCCTCTCGGCCATCGGCTCGCGGCGATATCAGGAGCCGACAACGCTGTGCTGCTCGAGTCCGGCACCGCGGGCGAAATCATGCTCGTGGGCCCCGGGGCGGGCGGTTCAGAGACCGCGTCGGCGGTCGTGTCCGACGTCCTCTCGATCCTCGGCACCCACCGGGGCTCGTTCCTGCACAACGCGCTCGCGGACGCGGGGCGCCCGCTGCTCGGCGAGGACCAGGTCGAGTCCGCCTACTATTTGCGCCTGTCGGTCGCCGATCGCCCGGGCGTGTTGGCCAGCGTCGCCTCGATCTTCGGCGAGGAGGAGCTGTCGATTCGCACGGTCGTCCAGAAGGGCGAGGGCAGCGAGGCGCGCCTCGTCCTGGTCCTCCATCGTGGCTCGTCGGCCGCCTTCCGCCGCGCGGTCCGGAGGGTGGCGTTGTTGGACGATGTGCACGAGACCCCGGTCGTGCTGCGCGTGTTGGGCGCCGGCGCGGGCGGCTGAGTCCTCGGTGCCACAGCCTCTGATCGATCGCTACCGGGATTTTCTCCCGGTCTCGTCCTCGACCCCGGTCGTGTCGCTCGGAGAGGGGGCGACCCCCTTGGTGGAGCTGCCGCACCTGTCCGCCCGGACAGGCGCTCGGCTTCTCGCCAAGGTCGAGGGGGCGAACCCGACCGGCAGCTTCAAGGACCGGGGCATGACGATGGCCGTGTCGAAGGCCGTGGAGCAGGGCGCGGATGCCGTCATCTGCGCCTCGACGGGCAACACCTCGGCGTCGGCCGCGGCCTACGCGGCGCGCGCCGGCCTGCGCGCCGTGGTCCTCATCCCCGAGGGGAAGATCGCTGCGGGCAAGCTGGCGCAGGCCCTCATCCACGGTGCCCAGGTGCTCGCTCTCGACGCGGGATTCGACACCGCGCTCGAGATCGTCCGGCAGATCGTCGAGCGCCACAACGTGTCGCTCGTCAACTCGCTCAACGAGTACCGCATCGACGGCCAGCGCACCGCGGCGTACGAGATTTGCGACGAGTTGGGCGACGCGCCCGACGCGTTGTGCATCCCGGTCGGCAACGCCGGCAACGTCAGCGCGTACTCGCTCGGATTCGGGGCCTACCGCGATGCCGGCCGTACGAGGCGAGTCCCGACGCTGTTCGGCTTTCAGGCGACCGGCGCGGCTCCGCTGGTGTTGGGGCATCCCGTCGAGGATCCCGAGACCGTGGCGTCCGCGATTCGCATCGGCAACCCGGCGCGTGGCCAGCAGGCGCTTGGCGCGATGGAGTCGTCGGGCGGTCAGGTCGAGGCCGTCTCCGACGAGGAGATCCTGGAGGCCTATCGTCTGCTCGCGAGACGGGAGGGCGTTTTCTGCGAGCCGGCCTCGGCGGCCTCGGTGGCGGGCGCGCTCAGACGGGCCAGCAGCGGGGGTCTTCGGGCCGGCGCGACGGTCGTTTGCGTGCTCACCGGCCACGGCTTGAAGGATCCGACCACCGCGATCCAGGAAAGCGCCGCCGTGAAGGCGCTGCCGGCGCGGCTCGACGCTGTCGAGGAGGCCCTCTTTGGGTGAGGCCCTGACGATATCCGCGCCGGCCACGTCGGCGAACCTCGGACCGGGCTTCGACGCCCTCGCCGTCGCCCTCGATCTCAGCAACGTCATCACGGTCGTGCCCCGGCCCGGCCCGATCGAGGTCGCTGTGGAGGGCGAGGGCGCCGGCGAGCTGCCGAGCGACGCGCACAATCTCGTCTGGCGGGCTCTGGCCATGGGCCTCGGCAACGTGGACGGCTACGAGATCCGCTGCCGCAACCGAATCCCGCTTTGTCGCGGCCTGGGCTCGTCGGCCGCGGCGGTGTGCGCGGGGCTCGTGGCGGCGAACGCCCTCGGTGGGCTGCGGTGGTCGCCCGAAGACATCCTCGCGCGCGCGGCCGAGATGGAGGGCCACGCCGACAACGCCGCCGCCTGTCTGAAGGGCGGCATGGTGTCGGTGGCGCCGGACGCGGTCGCCGTACCGGTGTCCGTCCCCGACGATCTCTCCTTCGTCACGGTCGTCAGCGAGGCCCGCGTGTCCACCCACGAGGCGCGGGGGGCCCTGCCCACCACCGTACCCCTCGCCGACGCGGCCGCCACCCTCGGGCGCGCCGTCCAGCTCGTGCTGGCGCTCTCCGACGGCGACCTCGATCGGTTGCCCGCGCTCCTGGTGGACCGTCTCCACGAGCCCTCGCGCGAGGCGCACGTGCCCGGGTTGCATGCCCTTCGCGCCTTGGTCGGCGACGGCGGCTGCCTCGGCGCGACGATCTCCGGGTCCGGTCCCACCGTTCTGCTCTGGGTTCGGGCGCATGCCGCCGAGAACGTCGCGAGGTCGGCGCTTGGAGTGCTCGCGGCCGAGGGCATCTCGGCAGACGTGGCCGTCCGCATCCCGGTGGCCGTGGGCGTGCGGGCCCGGTGGGGTGGCGCTCCCGATGCGCGGTTGGCCCGCGCCGTGGGATGATTTGGCGGCACGCGGCGGGCGCTCTCGATTGCTCGCGCGGCCATCTTGTCGGGATCGTCAACGCGACGCCCGACTCTTTCACCGACCAGGGTCGGTACTTTGGCACGGAGCGATCGGTCGC
>JAUVQP010000145.1 GCA_030598075.1 Miltoncostaeaceae bacterium
TAGGGCGATGTCCTCCGGAGCCCAGTTCGTCGTCGCGGCCTACGCGGTCATCCTCTTCGTCCTGATCATGTACATGGTCGTCGTGGGGATGAAGAGCGCCCGCATCGGCCGCGAGGTGGAGTTGTTGTCGCGCATGCTCGATCAGCCAGATTCGGACCATGATTCGCCCGAGAGTGTCGAGATGCCCCCGGACCCCGACGTGAGCGAGGCCGCCAGGCGATGACAGCGATGACCGCAACCTCTCCGCGATCCCGATCCGACAGAGCGAACGCCGCGCGGGGCGTGCCGTTGCTCGTCGACCTGGCCGGCCGCCGGTGCGTGGTGGCGGGCGGCGGAGAGGTCGCCGCGCGCCGCGCGCTGTCCCTGCTCGACGCGGGCGCGATCGTGTCGGTCGTCTCGCCCGAGGTCGGCCCGCACCTCGCCTCCGCCATCCGGGAGGGGCGCGTCGCGGTGTGGCACCCCCGGGACTACGAGAGCGGCGATGCGAAGGGCTGCACGCTCGTCGTCGCGGCGACCTCCGACCCCGGCGTGAACGACGCCGTCGGTCGAGATGCGGTGGCCCACGGAGCGCTCTGCAACAGGGCTGACCGACCCGAGGCGGGCGACATCGTCTTTTCCTCCGTCATGCGCCGCGGAGAAATCGTCATAGGGGTCTCCACCCACGGGGTCAGTCCCACGCTGGCCGCCGTGATCCGGCGCGACATCGAGGATCTGCTCGGACCCGAGTGGGAGCCGTTCGCAGACCTGCTCGGACGCTACCGCGACCGCCTGCGGGAGGTCGGCGCGAGCCCCGAGCAGCGCCAAGCGGCGATTCGGCGCATGGTCGGTGACGGGGTGCTCCAGGCGTTGGCCGACGGACGGGCGGATCAGGCGGACGCCATTGTCCGGCGGGTTTTGGAGGGTACGGCGTGACCGGCGGCGAGCACGTTCTTGCCCTCGGGCTCTCCCACAAGACGGCCCGCGTCGAGCAGCGCGAGAAGGCGGCCCTGGCGGAGAAGGAGGCGCGTGCCGCGCTGCGCCAGCTGGCGCCCGACCCCCGCGTCGACGAGGCCGTGGCGCTGTCGACCTGCAACCGGACCGAGTTCTACGCCACGACCACCGACCTCGCGGCGGCCGAGCGGGCGCTCGTCGAGGTCATCCTCGAGCACAGCCAGATCGCCCCGGCGGAACTCGACTGCGCCACCTACGCCCTGCAGGACGAGCGGGCCGTTCGTCAGCTCTTCCGCGTTGCATCCAGTCTCGACTCGATGGTGGTGGGCGAGAGCGAGATTCAGGGGCAGGTGCACGCGGCCTGGGAGCTCGCGGCGGAAGAGGGCCTGAGCGGCCCTTTGCTGAACCGCATGTTTCAACGGGCGATGGAGGTCGGAAAGCGCGTGCGCACCGACACGATGATCGCCGCGGGGCCCACGTCGGTGCCCGCCGTCGCGGTCGACCTCGTCGGCCGCGCCATCGGGCCCGGGGCGCTGGTGCTCGTTATCGGCGCGGGAGCGATGGCCGAGGCCACCACCCGCTCGCTGGCGGCGCGCGAGGTCGGAGAGATCGTCATCGCCAACCGTACGCTCGGCACCGCTCACCGCCTGGCCGAGGAGCTGGGAGCCCGAGCCGTCGCGTTCGATGACCTTCCGCGCGAGCTTCAGAGGGCCGATGTCGTCATCTCGGCGACCGATGCCCCCCACATCATTCTCGGTCGCACGCTGGTCGCCGACGCCCTGTCGCGCCGCGCGCGGCCGGAGATCGTCATGGTCGACATCTCGGTTCCCCGCGACATCGACGACTCGATCGCCGGGTATCCCGGCGTCGAGCTCTACGACATCGACGACCTCGAGCGCGTCGTCGAGGCGAGCGTCAACGGGCGCGAACTCGAAGCCGAGCGCGGCGAGGCGATCGTCGACGAAGCCGTCCGCGACTTCGCGGGGTGGCGCGCGGGCCTCTCCGCCGCTCCTGCCGTCCGCGCGCTCCGCGAGCGGGCGGAGCAGATCCGCCGGGCCGAGCTCGATCGGGCGGCGCGGCGATGGGGCGACCTGTCGGCCGCGGACGCGGCCCGGCTCGATGTCGTAACGCGCAGCATCGTCCAAAAGCTTCTGCACGAGCCCACGGTCCGGGTGACCGACGCGGCTCGCCGCGGGGATGGGATCCGCCAGATCGAGACGCTCCTCGATCTCTTTGACCTGCCGTCCAACCGGCCCTGACCGAGAGCAGCCCGTGGCGAGGGTCGTGCTGGCCACTCGGCGTTCCGCGCTCGCGCGAGCGCAGACCGAGAGCGTGGCCGAGGTGCTCCGCGCGGCTGGCTTCGAGGTCGAGGTGCTCGCCCTGGTGACGTCCGGCGATCGGCTGAGCGCCGTCGGGCACGACCCCGAGGGCAAGGGCGTCTTCGTCAAGGAGCTCGAGCGCGCGCTCCTCGACGGAAGCGCCGATCTGGCGGTCCACTCCGCCAAGGATCTTCCCGCCGAGCTCCCCGACGGCTTGACGCTGCTCGCGGTGCCGGCTCGCGCCGATCCCCGCGACGTGCTGGTCGGCGCGCGCGACCTCGATGCCCTCCAGCCCGGAGCGCGAGTCGGCACCGGAAGCCCCCGGCGAGCCGCGCAGGTTCGGGCCGTCCGTCCGGACGTGAAGATCGTCCCGATGCGCGGCAACGTCGGCACGCGCCTTGCCAAGCTCGACCGCGGCGACGCCGACGCCATCGTGCTGGCCGCCGCCGGGCTCGCCCGCCTCGGGATCGAGCGCGAGGACGTCGCGCCCCTGCCTTCCGAGACCTGCATCCCGGCCCCCGGACAGGGGTTCCTGGCGATCGAGGGGCGCAGAGACGATGCGCGCCTCGCGGGCGCGGTCGGGGTGCTCGACGACGCGGTCGCCCACGCCTGCCTTCGTGCCGAGCGCTCCCTGCTCATCGCGCTGGGCGGGGGCTGCCGCGAGCCGATCGGGGCTCTGTGTCGCGAGCGCGACGGGCAACTTGCCCTGACCGCCTTTCGGGCCGGGCGCGAGGGCGACAACCCTCGGCGCGCCGCAGCGCGCGGACCGCTGAGCCATCCTGAGCGCGTGGGCCGCGACGCGGCCGAGGCGCTCTTGGCGGCCGGACCGTGACGAGGGGGTCGGTCACGCTCGTCGGGGCCGGTCCCGGAGATCCGGGTCTCATCACGGTTCGCGGACGGGAGGCTCTCGCCTCGGCCGATCTCGTGCTCCACGACCGCTTGGGCACGGCCGCGCTCCTCCCGCTGTGCCGGTCGGGCGCCGAGTTGGTCAGCGCCGGCAAGGCTCCCGGTGCGGCCACCATGAGCCAGGACCGGATCAACGCCGCCCTCGTCGACGGCGCCGAGGCCGGTCAGGCCGTCGTCCGTCTGAAGGGCGGCGATCCGTTCGTCTTCGGCCGGGGCGGGGAGGAGATCGAGGCACTTCTCGCGCGCGGCATCCCCTTCGAGGTGGTGCCGGGCATCACCAGCGCGATCGCCGCGCCCGCCTACGCCGGCATCCCCGTCACCCACCGCGGCCTCTCGACCTCGTTCACCGTCGTGACCGGCCACGAGGATCCCGCGAAAGACGGCGAGCAGACCGATTGGTCGGCGCTCGCCCGCGTGCCGGGCACGCTCATCCTGCTCATGGGAATGGGGCGCATCGCGAAGATCCGCGACGCCCTGATCGCCGGCGGGAGGCGCCCCGACGAGCCCGCGGCCTGCATTCAGTGCGGGACGACCCCGGGGCACCGGTCGGTCCGCGCGACGCTGGAAGACCTTCCCGATCGCGTCGAGGAGGCCGGGCTGTCATCCCCGGCGGTCATCGTGGTCGGCCAGGTCGCCGGCGTCGATCCGGCGATGAGTTGGTTCGAGCGCCGCCCGCTGCTCGGCACCAGCGTGGTGGTGACCCGAGCCCGCAGCCAGGCGAGCGATCTCTCCCGGCGGCTCCTCGCGCTTGGCGCCGACGTGATCGA
>JAUVQP010000115.1 GCA_030598075.1 Miltoncostaeaceae bacterium
CGCGTCCAGGGCGGCTGGGGCAAACAGACAGACCTCGTCGAGGAGCAGCACGCCGCCGTGGGCGAGGCTGACCTCTCCGGGCTGTGGCACGCGGCCGCCGCCGACCAGGCCGGCCGTCGAGATCGTGTGGTGCGGAGCCCGGAAGGGACGGGTCGATACGAGGGGCTGGTCTGCCGGCAACATCCGCGCGACGCTGTGGATGCGCGTGATCGCGATCGCCTCCTCGCGATCGAGCGGAGGCAGGATGCCCGGCAGCCGGCGCGCGAGCATGGTCTTGCCGCTACCGGGCGCGCCAAGCATCAGCAGCGAGTGCTCCCCGGCCGCCGCGACCTCGATCGCCCGCCGGGCGGCCCCCTGTCCGCGGACGTCGGCGAGATCGGGCAGCGAGGTCGTTTGACCGAGCGCCAGCAGCCCGTCCAGGTCGACCTCGGGGCGCGACGGCTGCTCGGTTCCGTCCAGCAGGCCGATGGCATGACGCAGACCCTCCGCGCCGAGCACCTCGATGCCGTCGACGAGCGCGGCCTCCCGGGCGTTGCCCGACGGCACCACAAGGCGGCGCCAGCCGCCGCGCGCGGCATGCTCCGCCATGGCGAGGACCCCGGCGACGGGGCGCAGGGTCCCGTCGAGCGCCAACTCCCCCACGGCGCCGACGCCCGCGAGGCACGGCGCCGGAAGCTGCCCCGACGCCCCCGCGATGGCCAGCGCCAGGGGCAGATCGTAGTGGGGCCCCGCCTTTCGCAGGTCGGCGGGGGCCAGATTGGCGACGATCCGCCGGGCCGGGACCGCGTACGCCTGGTTGGCCAGCCCCGAGCGCACCCGCTCCCGAGCCTCCTGGACAGCCGCGTCGGGGAGGCCCACGATGGAGAATCCCGGAAGCCCGGCCCGCAGATCGACCTCGACCTGCACCGTGAAGGTCTGGATGCCGACGATCGCCGGCGCGCGAACTCGTGAGACCACGCCTGGAGCGTCGCGGGGTGGACCGCCGCGGCTCTACGCCGTCGCGCCCCGGCTTCGCGACCGCAGTGTGAAGCCCCCCGAGACATCTCCCGCGCACGCCGCCCGGAGCCCGTCGCCCGCGACACACCGCCAACGCAACGGGCGGGGCGATCGAGACGGCACACCCGCGCCTTCCCCGGGACGCACGCATGACATCGCCTGCGCGACCATGGAGCTGTGACGAAGGGGTCGAGCACGGCGAGGGGCCGCCGCGCGGAGCGCGCGGCCGCCCGCCACTTGGAGCGACGTGGGTGGCGCATCGTGGCGCGCAACTGGCGCGGCGGGGGCGGCGAGATCGACCTCGTCGCCGTGAGCGACATGACGGTGGCGTTCGTCGAGGTGAAGGCGCGGGCGAATCGGGCGCGCGCGGTCGACCCCGTCGGCGCGCGGCAGCGCCGGCACATCGAGCGGGCGGCCCGGGCCTTCCTTCAGATGACCCCAACCCTCGCCGCGCACGAGGCCCGGCTCGACCTCGTCACCGTCACCCAGGGTCGGTTCGGCCGGCCGCGCGTGCGTCACCGTCCCGGCGCGTGGGGCGAACCCGCATAGCGGACACCGGCGGGAGATCAGCGTACGCCGCCGAGCGAAACGACAACCGGTGCATCGGGGACGGGCCGGCCTCGGCGATGGCGCTCCGGTGCTCCGCGGTGGCGTACCCGACGTGGCGCTCGAACCCGAAGCCCGGATACGCCTCCGCCGCCGGTCCGCTCATCAGCCGATCGCGCGTCGTCTTGGCCACGATGGACGCCGCGGCCACCGCGGCGCTCCGACGATCGCCACCGACCAGTCGCCGATGGGATGGCGCGGTGGGACCCAGCGAGAAGCCGTCGACAAGGGCCACCTCGGGGAGAACCGTCAGCCCCGCGAGCGCCTCGCGGAGCAGCCGCAGGTTGGTGACGTGCAGACCATCGCGGTCGATCGTGCCCGGAGCGGCGACGGCCACCACGATCTGCCGCGCGACGCCCACGATGACGTCGTGAAGGCGGGCGCGGGCGGCGGGCGCGACCCGCTTCGAGTCGTCGAGGTCGCTCAGGGCGCGGCGCTCACGGAGCGAGATCGCGCCGAGATCCCAGCAGACGGCCACGGCGACGAGCGGGCCCGCCAGGCAGCCTCGGCCCGCCTCATCGACCCCGGCCACGAGCCCGGCCGCAAGGCGGCGATCGTGCGCGAACAGCCGTCGCGCCGCTCGCGGACGGTGGCTACGCGCCGCCGAGACCCTCTTTGCCCTTCTCTCCGACACGCCCCGCGCTGGCCGCGCGACGCCGGAGGCCGGAACTAGGTGCGCTGCTTCTCCCGCACGCGGGCCTTCTTGCCGACCTTGTCACGCAGGTAGTAAAGCTTGGCACGTCGGACATCACCCTCGACGACGCGCTCGATTCGCTCGACCTTCGGCGAGTGCACCGGGAACGTGCGCTCCACGCCCACGCCGAAGCTCTGCTTGCGCACGGTGAAGGTCTCGCGCGACAGGGCGCCCTGGCGCTTGATGACGATGCCCTCGAAGACCTGCACCCGCTGACGGGAGCCCTCGATCACGCGGAAGTGCACCCGCACGGTGTCGCCCGGCCTGAACTCGGGCACGTCGCCCCGAAGCTGGTCGCGCTCGAACGCTTCGATGACACTCATGACTCGCCCCTCGGTCCCGGAAAACGACCGCGAAGCGTAGCAGTGTTCGAGCGAGCTTCGCGCGCGCGGCTACGGTGAGGGACGCCGACCGATCCGCTCGCGCCGCCAGGCCTCGACGGCCGCGTGGTCTCCCGACCTGAGGACGTCCGGAACGCCCCAGCCGCGAAAGGAAGGCGGCCGCGTGTAGTGCGGGTGCTCCGTCCCGCCGCCGAGCGCGGACGAGAACGATTCGGCCTGGAGACTCTCGCTGTTGCCCAGCGCGCCCGGAAGACGACGCGCGACGGCGTCCACGATCGCCATCGCCGCCACCTCGCCTCCGGCCAGGACGAACGGCCCCAGCGAGATCGCGTCGCTCGCGAGGCAATCGTGCACGCGCTCGTCAAAGCCCTCGTACCGCCCGGCCAGCAGCGTCAGCGCCGGAAGCTCGGCCAGCTCGCGGGCGAGGGCATCGTCGAAGGGCCGCCCGCGGGGCGTCAGCACGGCCACCCGGCGCGTACCGCGCACCGTCTCGGCGCGCTGTCCGTACACGGCCTCCAGCGCGGCGGCGACCACGTCGACGCGAACCACCATACCGGGGCCGCCCCCGTACGGCGCGTCGTCCACCTGGCCCTGTCGGAGAGGCGTGGCGTCGCGGTAGTTGAAACAGCGGAGGTCGAGCGAGGCGAACTCGGCGGCGTTCGCCAGGTGGCGAGGGCGGCGCATCCAGTCGAACCACTCGGGAAAGAGGGTGAAGACGTCGATCTGCATGCGCTACGGCAGAAGCTGCTCGCGGACGATCAGGCGCCGGCCCTCGGCGTCGATCGAGATGACCGCGTCCGCGGTGAACGGCACGAGCACGAGCACCTCACCCTCCTCTCCCCGGACCTCGATCGCGTCGTTGGCCGGACCCGGGTGGATCTCGGCCACGACGCCCAGCTCCCGGGAGCCGGCGAGGACGCGAAAGCCGAGCAGCTCGCGGACATAGAAGGTGTCGGGGTCCTCCAGGGCCGGCGCGCGGTCGGGCGGCACCCGAAGCTCGCTCCCCGCGAGCTCGGCCGCGGCGTCGCGACTGTCGACGCCGTCGAAGCTGAGGATCGGTCGGTCCTCGTCGCCCGCGCGCGCCGTTACGATGAGCCTCCGGTCACGCCCGTCGGGCCCGCGCCCGGTCAGCCTCTCGCCGACGGACACGGTGCAGAGGGTGGGTCCGGTGGCCCTGGCGCGCAGGGCGCCGGCCAGGCCGTGAGGTCGCGTCAGCCATCCGATGACCAGGGTCGGCTCCGGCATGCGGGCCTCCCGAGAGTCAGTCGACGATGTCGAGGCGAGCACGGTCCCCGCGCGCCGCGGCGGCGCCGCGCACGAGCGTTCGCAGGGAGTTCGCGACGCGCCCGCCTCGGCCGATGACGCGGCCCATGTCGCCCTGGGCGACGTTCAGCTCCACGATCGTCGTGTCGCGATCGTCGACCTCGTCCACCTGAACGGCCTCCGGATGCTCGACCAATCCGCGGGCGATGGCGGCGACCATCTCTCCCACGGGGCCGATCTTGTCGGCGCTCAGGTCTGCGCCTCCGCGACGCGGATGAGCTTGCGCACCGCCGCGGTCGGCTGGGCGCCCTGCCCGATCCAATGCTTCGCACGATCGACGTCCACCTCGATCTCAGAGGGGTCCGTCTGCGGGTTGTAGCGACCGATCGTCTCGATGTTGCGCCCGTCGCGCGGGTTGCGCGAGTCCGCGACAACGACGCGGTAGATGGGGTTCTTCTTGCTGCCCACTCGGGCGAGCCGAATCTTGACCAACGCCTCTCCTACCCTTGGGTGCCGAGCAAGGCCGGTATGCCGCCCTTGCCGATCTGCTTCATGACCTTGCGCATCTGCTTGAACTGCGACAGGAGTTGGTTGACCTCCTGAACGCTGGTGCCGCTGCCCGATGCTATTCGCCGGCGGCGGCTGCCGTTGATGACCTCGGGTTGGCGGCGCTCCCGGGGCGTCATGCTCCGGATGATCGCCTCGACCCGGTCCAGTTGGCGGTCGTCGACGTCGAGGTCCTTGGCCCTCGCGATCTTGCGAAACCCGGGGAGCATGCCGAGCACCTGGGACATGGACCCCATCTTGCGGACCTGATGAAGCTGCTCGAGGAAGTCATCGAGGGTGAGCGAGCCCTCCCGGATCTTGCTCTCGATGCGCTTGGCATCGACCTCGCCGACGGTCTGCTCCGCCCTCTCGATGAGGCTGAGCACGTCGCCCATGCCGAGAATGCGAGACGCCATGCGATCCGGGTGGAACGGCTCGAGCGCGTCCACCTTCTCGCCGGTGCCCACGAACAGGATCGGCTTTCCCGTCACCGCCCGGATCGAGAGCGCGGCTCCCCCGCGAGCGTCGCCGTCGAGCTTCGTGAGCGCGACGCCGTCGAAGTCGACGGCGTCGCCGAAGGCACCGGCGACCTCGACGGCGGTCTGGCCGGTCATGGCGTCGACGACCAGCACGACCGACGTCGGCCGAACGGCATCCCGCACGGCCACGAGCTCGGCCATCATCTCCTCGTCGACGGTGAGCCGACCGGCGGTGTCCACGATGACGAGGTCGCGCCCGAGCGATCGCGC